>JACNFS010000181.1 GCA_014384515.1 Dehalococcoidia bacterium
GCTCCAGTCCATCCGATGTTCCCTCGTAGATTAGTTAGTTTGAAGTTACCACGTTAGGCTTCAGTTCGCAATCTTTTTTCTGAGACCACCACAGCCCCTAGCCCAAAGAGTGCTGTAGCCAGCCCAACCCAAAATCCGAGGAAGGGGATCAGCCTCAGGATAACAAGAATGACAAGACCCAAAGCTAGGGCTCCCACCAGCAGGCCTTTAGATTCCACTTCGGTGAGTCTTCTGAGAATCAACCGCCCGATAAGCAAGGCAACCGGGATCTGACTGAGATAAATGCCTATTCCGTACAGAGCCAAGGCGATCAAGCCCACAGGTATCCCGATGACCGTGAAACACACGATTATGGCAGCGATAGGGGTGGCGAATAAAACAACAGCCCCCCAGCCCAGGCTTGGCCACGGCTTAGTTCGGACTGAGTCGGCCACGGACGCCATCCTTCGCGGGGCGATAAGTATGATGATAATCCCTACGACCAGTATCATCAGGAAAGCAATCACCTTACCCATTACTGCACTCGCTATTCCAGCGGCGAGGGCAGCTCCGGCTGGCTCTTCTACTTCTGGCACGTTGTGGGTAGTTGTGCCTCCCACCGAAGCTCCTGATTGGATATTGGCTTCGTTTTCGCTGGTATAAATCACGTCGCCTTCAATGTTGGCTGTAGATGCTATAGTCAGGTCGTCCACTTCAAGTTCGACATCCCCGTGCACTTCACCAGCAATGGTAACTTCGCCGGCACCCCCCTTGACGTCACCTCCGATGAGTCCATCAATGCGCACGTTTCCAGCACCGACGAGGAGGTCACCGCCGATTTCGGCCGTGCTGGCGATATTTGCAGCGTTGCAAAAAGCGATCAAGTCACCGCCAACGTCACCCTTGATGTTGAGCGTTTCTCCCGCCAGCCGGGCAGCATGGGCAACATCACCATTCACGTTGATAGTCTCGGCAACGGCGACAATGCTACCATTAATTGCACCATTAACCGTGACTATTCTACCAACAGCCCAGAGGTCACCATTAATCGTGCCATCAATGACGATGCTCTCACCGGCTATGTAGAGGTCGTCATCGACTACTTCCCCGCTAGCGACGGTGATGGTGTCTCCACTGCGAAGGTCGGCAGCCAAAACAGGCGCCGATGTCAAAAAGGTCACCGATATGGCAGCCAGAAGGGCAACCACCCCCATGAAAATGCGTTTTGACATAATTCACGTCTCACAAAGAACTTGTTTGGAAAAAACAAAACAGTCCAGTTAAGGCAGGGTAACCTGTGCCGTACCCACGGCTACGTTTTCTCCGTCCTGATTCATCGCCCACAGGTCAAGAGCCACGAAGTCCTGTCCTTTACCGATAGGATGTTTCTCGGTCACTGTAGCACCATAGGTACAAGTAGAACCTTCAGGCACCGGCTTGATAAGCTTAACCTCAATTTTCTTCAACCTGCCACCGACGGGAAATGCCCAACTAGTAATGACTGTGGCCATAAGGGACATGGTCTGATTACCATGCATCACCGTAACGGGCAAGCCAAACACCTGGGCTGTCTTACACCACTCAGGGCTTGTGTGAACGGGATTATAATCGAGCGAAGTCACGGCATGTCTCCACATATCCTCTTGAGTTATGTGTTGCTTAACCTCAGGCAGCATATCACCGCAGTTTACCGACTCAAATGTTAGCTTGTTTGCCATCCTCGTTACCTCCTGCTAGTAATTGTCCTGCAAAGCTCCTGGGCAAGGCTTAGGCTTCCAGAGCGTGTTCCCCTTTCACGAATCTTAGTACGTCAGCTCTGGACTTGGGCAAAATCAGGGTGATGAAGCCTCTCATCTTCAGCTTGCCGTCTTGGTCGTAGAGCTCCGATTGATACCTCATGTAGTATTTCCCTCTTTTGACCCACTTGTCGTAGCCCTTCGTCTTAAGAGTAAGGACATCACCCACGCGGATTGGGTCATGCCACTCAATTATCTGGCCTGGATTTCTGGACCCTGGAGTTCTAATCCAGCTGCCATGCCCTTTGCTCAAAAGGAAAAAAAGGACCTGCGTAGTGAACATAGGGTGAGCAACTATCCCGTCATAGCCGCATTTCTTGGCATATTCCTCGTCATAGAACAGAGGATTGGCATCAGGAACTCCCTCTGCGTAGGCTTTCATATCCTCGGCCTTTACCTCAAACTTGATTGGCACTGCCGATTCTTTGCCGATTTCTATTTCATCCCAGAACTCATAGTCGTCTATCTGCTGCCGCTCAAGGAAATCGGCTGAGAAGATTTCTTGTTTCTCCGTTTTCTGATATTTTGCCATTTCTTCTAGATAGCCCATTTCCACCTCCTTGTTTAGTGTTGTCTAGCAGATTTGGCCCCAAACTTCTGACTGAAGTTCATTGGCTTCGGACAGGCCTGAAGAGCCTGTCCCTACATTTGTGTTCTTCACCACCTTGCCTGCAGGTGAAGAAGGGCGGTCACCCGTGGGCGGGTGACTCGCACGGACACTTGTCAACAGTGTAAACCTATATGCGTAACGCTACACTAGCGAAAGAAGACACGCACTCTTCTACGTAAGACAAAGCCGGCTATGAGGCCAAAAATCAGACCACCAAGGTGACCTTGCCAGGCTACATTGGGGAAGAAGGACATGATGATGAAACCTCCAATGACTGCCACCCAGAGAGGCAGGGGGACAGGTATCGGTATTATGAAAACTCGCAATCTGGGCGTTAACACAGCAAGCGTCCCTCCCAGGGCGAAAATGGCGCCTGAAGCACCAACAACTATGGCGAAGGGTGACCCTAGAAGCATAAAAAAGATATTGCCCAGTATCCCTCCGAAGAAGTATATGACCAGGAAGCTTCTAGTGCCGATCAGCCCGCTCAAAAACCTGCCGAAAAAGAAGAGAGTCAACATATTGGCCGCCAGGTGCCATATGCCACCGTGGACGAAAAGGTTGGTCACGATTGTCCAGGGCATCGCCAAGAAACTCGCTGGCTGGAATCCGAGGAGAAGTATGAGCTCATAATCTACAAGACGTGCCACAATGGTGGCTATATATACCAAGAGGCATACAATTATTATGGCCAACACAGGACTCAGGCCAAAACCTCGATAGCTACTGTATCTCATTGTTCTGCATACCTCTTGGCAGAATCTCCAATAGCCTTGCTTTCATATGCCAGGCCTGTGGCTGCCCGGGACTGAGCCCGCTGTGCTGTCTCAAGAGCAGTCTGAAGAGCTTTCTCGGTGACAGGCTCAATACGATATTTCCTGATACTTCGTCGCTCTATTATCGCTTGCATAACGTCCGTATCAGTCACCCCCTTAATGCTCACTCCAACGAGTACAATATATTGTGGTCCTTCGTCTTTTTCCGTATCTTCCCGACTGCTTCCAGATAGTCCAGATGAGCGATGGTTTCTCCAACAGCAAACCATTTCTGCACCGGAGGGAACTCTTCCCACGAGCTACAGTCTATGTCCCAGGCTATGTAGGGCGCTACCTCCCATGCGCTCTTATCCCCGTCTTCAAGAGCAGACAGAGCCTCGCTCAGTCTGTTTTGATGATGCTCCTGCAATTCCCTGATTCTTCTTTTGTGGTCGTTCCAAATGTTCCGATGGCCTGGCAAGACAAGATTCACATCAAGGGGGTACACCTTTTCCAGGCTCGCCAGGTACGCTCCGAGCGCGTTTTTCAGTTCCGGCCAGCAGGTGATATTGGGAGTGATGTCAAAAAGGATGTGGTCACCAGCCACCAGGATTTTCTTGTTAGCCTCGTAGAGACACATATGACCCGGCGAGTGTCCCGGGGTTTCAATGCACCTGAACGAGTAGTCTCCAATCTCTACTGCATCACCTTCTTTCAATACACAAAAATCCAGCCGACGTTTTGGGCTGTATCGAAAGCCCGGATGGCCTTCCAGCGCTTTCTTCATCTCATCCTCAGGAAAGCCGTTCGAACACAAAAACACAAAGGATTCTTGCCAGCGCTCTTTGGCCTTTTCGATCTCCGCACCAATAATAGTGGCCTCCAGTTCGCTGAAGTAGACCTTCGACGTATCTGTGGCCAGGGTTCCCACGAGACCCGAGTGGTCCGCGTGCAAGTGAGTGATGAAAAAGTCTGTCTTGCTTAAGTCTACGTTCAGTTTTTCTAAACTCGCCCGCATCGGGCGCAAACACTCCTCGCGGTTCATTCCTGTATCAATAATCAAAGACCGCCCCCCATCCTTTATCAAGTATGAGTTCAAAGCCTTTAGAGGGCTTTTGGGGAGAGGAATTTCAATCCTGTAAAGGTCAGGCAATATCTCTTCAAACACTAGGCTAACCTCCGACTCAAAACGCTTCGGCTATTGTACCACCTTTTTTGGCTTTTGTCCTCGCCCCGATCTAAATCACAAGAAATGCGACCCAAGACGATCAAGACATGGCCCGGTTATCAATCTCAAGCGAGGTTAGAACGGGGGCATATGAGGCAATGGACATGTATTCAAGGAATGAATGCCCAACGGCTGTAAGGGACAGGCAGCCTCAGGGCCAACATGATGAGAACAGGCCTGGTAGTGCTCAGATTGGAATAGTTGTAACCATACTGCTTAAGCCATAGGATATTGAGGGCTAGATACGCAGCCCTGTTTCTTTCAGTTCTGTGACTAAGCAGGGAAGGATATCGCACAGGTCTCCCACCAAGCCTATGTCCGCCACATCAAAGATCGGGGCATTGGGGTTCTGATCAATGGCCAAGACAACCTTTGCCTTCAGGAAACCGGCGGTGAACTGAGGAGCACCTGAAGCACCTACACTAATGAACAGCTTCGGGCTCACTGTTTTACCGCTCTGGCCAACCATTCTGTGCTCAGGAATCCACCCGCTATCTACAGCTGGCCGAGTACCGGCTACTGCCCCGCCTAGAACCTTTGCCAATTCCTCAACTAGTTCAAACCCTCCGGCGGAAAGCAGACCCCACCCACCAGCCACCACCACCTCAGCCTCCTCCAGGGCTGCTCCAGTGCGCTCCTCGTGAACCATTTCCAGCGTCTCTACCCTAAGCTCTTGTTGCACATCAACAGCTAGCGTAATAATCTCCCCCTCCCTCTCCTCCCAGTCGCATTTTGTCATGACCCCGGGACTCACGGTAGCTATCTGAGGTCTTCTCACAGGGCAGGCAATATTTACCATTAGACTCCCTCCCCAGCCCGGCACCACTTGAACCAACTGGGGCTTCTCAGTGTCTTCATTGACAATACGTAGCTCCACGCAGTGAGCAGTCAGCCCGGTCTTCAGCTTAGCCGCTATCCTCGGAGCTAAGTCCCTGCCAATGCTAGTGGCTCCAATCAGTACGATTCCCGGTTTGTGTGTATCGACAAGCTTTGCTACCAAATCAGCATATACTTCGCTCTGGTAAAGTCGAAGCCTCGGGTCCTCCCCCAGGTAAACCCTGTCCGCACCGTAGCATACCAGTTGGCGACTGAGTGCCCGAACCTTGTCTCCCAACAAGACGGCAGCCAATCCTACCTTGAGCTGCCGAGCTAATTCCGTCCCCTTGCCCAAAAGCTCTAAGGAGACGCTCATCAGTTTTCCCAGCCTTTGCTCAGCTATGACCCAGACCTCGTTCATGTTGCTATCAACTCGTGAAGCCTATTCACTGCTTTCTTGGCTATCTGTCTAGGTGGCCCCTCGAGGATCTCCCTTCGGCGTGTTGTATCCCGTTCAAATATCCCAGTGACGTGAGTTGGCGAGCCCTCAAGCCCAATCATGTCCTGAGTGGCTCCAATATCGGAAGCCCCCCAGATTTGCATCTCCTTACTCCCTGCTTCCATTATCGCCCATACTGTGGGCAACCTAGGTTGGTTGATCCCCTTGGCCACTGCGAGCATAGCTGGCAATTTCACCCTAACCTTCATATAGCCCTCCTCCAAGGCTTGCCTAACTATCAAGCTACTTCCTTGCTCAAAGGCAATCTGAATAACAGAGGTTACATGGGGAATACCGAGGAACTCGGCAAGTTGTGGCCCTACTTGGCCGGTGGCACTATCTATCGTCTCGTTGCCACAAAGGATGAGAGCAAAACGCCCCAGCTTCTTGATACCGCAAGCCAGGGAATAAGCAGTGGCCAGAGTGTCCGCCCCAGCGAAGGACTTGTCACAGAGCAGAACGGCGTCGTCAGCTCCGATTGCCAGTGCCTCCTCGAGCGCGCATCTTGCTTGCGGGGGGCCCATGCTTATCGCCGTTACCTTGCCCGAAAGCTCCTCTCGAATCCTTAACGCCTCCTCCAGGGCATGAAGGTCCAGCGGATTGATTACCGCAGGGATGCCTTCTCTGCTTATCGTCTGCCGGATAGGGTCAAGAGTAATCCGGGAGAAATGCTCAGGATGTGGAACCTGCTTGACGCAAACTATGATATTGAGAGACATGGACGTGGTCTAAACCAGTCTGCTATCGAGCAATAGCGCCGCCGATGATGACTCTCTGTACGTCCTGGGCTCCCGCCGCAGGCAGAAGCTCCAAGGCATCCCTGAGACGGCGCACAAGCTGGTATTCAGGACTGAGTCCGTAGCCGCCCATTATTTCCGCTGCCTTGAGGCATACCTTGTTGGCGACATCTGTGGCATACAACTTCGCTCTGGCTATGTCCGGGCCTATCTCCCCTGGGCTCTTGCCTTGGTCCAATAGCCAGCCTGTGTAGTAGCATAACCATCTCGCTGCTTCAGTTTCCACATTCATGTTCACCAGTGCAAACTGAACTGCCTGAAGCTGAACTATGGCCTTGCCATATAGGTTTCTCTCCTTGGCAAACCTGAGGGTCACCTCATAAGCCCCCTGGGCAATACCTAAGCTGACCGCCGCTGCCCCAGGCCTGCCCACAGCCCCGATGCCGGCGAGTGCTAACCGCACGCCTCGTCCTTCCTGGCCAACCAGGTTTTCCTTGGGAATTCGGCAATTGGTAAAAGCTAACTCACTAACGGGAATCGACCGCAGTCCCAGCCTTTCCTCCCTTCTGGGAGTTGTGAACCCCGGGGTTCCTTTCTCAACCAGCAGGAGGTTGGTGCCGTCCCCTGCTTTGGCGACGAAGCCAACCACGTCGGCCGTTTCGCCCGCTGTAATAAAGACCTTACGGCCGTTGACGTTATACTCATCGCCTACCAATTCGGCAGTCGTCTGGAGCGTCGAAGCATCAGAGCCGCCTGTCGCCTCGGTAAGGGCCCAAGCCATAACTGTATCTCCCTGGCAAAGAGGAGGCAAGTACTTCTTCTTCTGTTCCTCACTGCCGAAGTTCTGTAATCCATACATACCTATCTGTCCGGTCTGGAAGTAGAAGCCCAGAGGGGGATAAACTCGCGATATCTCCTCAATCATAATCATCCTGGCCAGATGGCCCATGTCTGACCCGCCATACTCCTTGGAGTTGATTATCCCCACCAACCCCAGCTTGGCTGCCTTCTTCAACGCCTCGAACGGGAACTCTCCCTTTTCATCGAAGCTCAGGGCGTTGGGCGCGAGTTCGCTCTCGGCAAACGCTCGAACCATGTCCCTCAGCATCTCTTGCTCTCGAGTCGGAGCAAAATCCATAGTAAATCCCTCCTTCTAAAAGATCATATCGTTACTAAGATGTAGATTGAAACCCCAGCTTTATCGTCCTTCGGGAATCTGTTCGTAGTTCTCACAGCTACTTCTTCTTTTCCGGTTCGGGTATATCTTCCTCGATGCCCGCCAAGCGCTTTGCCAGCGCTACTGACCTCTCAAGACCGGCATTTGCCCTTATCACCGGCTTTGCTCCTTCAGGCGAACCGCCGCCATGCATGCACCCGGGGATGCCTGCGCCTACGGTGAGCCATTCTATGAGACGCGCTACCCTAGTCCGGCTTTCGGCCGAGGACGCCGCCTTGAGGTACTTCTGAACCAAATGGCCATACCTTGGGTCATTGAAATCCTTAAAAGAGGGCATACATCCGGTCTCGGCGATACCACCGCCTATGTCCTGAGCCAGGACTTTTGTTTCGTAGGGCAGGGTGCCAACATAAACCTTGTTCACATTTGACATCAGGGGATCGCAGAGCCAGTATCCAGAGGCGTGCTTCTTCCCCAGCGCTGCTGCTGCCACACCAAGGGCAAACGTCGTTTCGTTATTCATGTACATCTTTGTCAGCCTCTCGTTGAAAGCTCTGGTAGAGAGACCATTTGCCCGGGCAAGCAGAGCCGCAGCTCCAACCATGACATCCCCCTGTCCAGCTACGCAGCCGCCGATAGCTGCCCGGTAAGGCATAATGAAATTGGTGACGGCGACGCCAGAGTACTTGAACTCTTTGCACATAAAAACCCTTTCCTTGGGCACACGAACGTCCTCAAACAAAAGGTAGGCCTGAGTGATGCCACCAATCTTGACTGGCGTATCAAAACCGTCTTCAAATTCCCTCATATCGCTAGGGTGTCTGGTTTCAACAATAGTCAGCCCCTCGATATCTTTAGGGATTACAAAGGAAACAGCATAATCACTGTCCGCCTCTCTGTACCCTGCGCCGGGCAAAACAAAGATCTCGTTGGCGGCTGCCACGCCACATATCATGACTTTGGCCCCACGAACTACAATACTGTCATCTTGCACATCCACAACGTGGAGGTTCATATCAGGGTCAACCTGCTGCGAGGGAGGCAGAGAGCGATCTCCTTTGGGGTCAGTAAGAGCCCCTGAAATAGTGATGTCATTCGCTTGGGCCTGCTTAAGCCAGTTTTTGAGCCGCTGGTGGTAGTCTGTCCCCAACTCCCGATCCATA
>JACNFS010000086.1:0-4645 GCA_014384515.1 Dehalococcoidia bacterium
AAAACATAGCTTTATTCAGACACAGTCAAAGCCTTCCTAATATTATCCTCCACTATCATTATAGCCACGCCTGGTTCTCTTAATCTCTTCAGCTTTGACAGGATGACTATACCATAATACGGCTGTCTAGCCAAAATGATAGTGCTACCCAAAGAAGGACTTATTCGCATTAACCCGACAAATGAACCTCTAGCTGCGTCAGGCTTACCAATGAGTTTTGGTGGTTAGTTTGCCCCTTTCTATCAAGATAGAAAGCACGAATACCTATCTCACTGGGGGCGACGAAGTCAAATTGCCAGTTGTCACCAACATGAACAACCTGCTCGGGCCGGACTTCCAGCGCCTGGCACATTTTCAGGTAGAAGTCGGAGGTCTTCAGCCACTTATAGTCGGAGACCGAGGAAAAGACTTTAGTGAAATAGGGCTCAATGTCTCGAAGAAGATGGTGCAGAAATTCGCGTGTTGATCCTGAGGCTACAGTAAGTCTGTACCTTCCACTTAGAGACGACAGTACATCTCTGACCTCAGGATAGTAACATACTCTATCCTGGCATCCCTCCATCACCGGCTCAGGAATGCCCAAATCAAGTTTATCGAACCAATAACGAATCTCATACCATTCCAGCCTCTGGTCACCTACCTTCCCATATTCCTCCTCCACGCTCTTTCTAGCTTGCTCGAAATCAATGCCCTTCCTCTCAGAATACCGTCGAGGAATAGCTTCAAACCAGATGGCATAGCTAAAGTCGGGCGTTACCAGCGTGCCTTCAACATCAAAGGAAACAACTGTGATATCATCCATGGTTATTTATGGGTGATTAGCAATCCTACCCGTCATTCGGAGCCCCTCGCTATCGCTAACTTAAAAGCCAAAAGTCAAAAGTTAAGATGACAAATGAAAATGTAGATATTATTTCTTTGCTTTTCAGAGCCAGGCCCCTAGTTTGGTTTTTGAATTCTAATCTGTCATTTTGCATTTTGAGATTTAGCTTTTGCATTTCGACTTTCATACCATTTGCTGGCGCTCAGGGTGACAACCAGCCACTCTATTGTTCCACATATTAGCATCCTCGTAAGTCCAAAGTCCATCATTGGAAATTTCGCCCAGTAAAGCTTAAAATAACACAGGCAAATATGATGGACTTGAACTACCGCCTAACCACACAGAAATTGGTCGACTATTCCCTGGAGCTAGGCCCGATAAGGCCACCCAGTGAGGCACATTCGTTGCTGATAAGGGCAACGAGAAACTGCCCGTGGAACCGCTGTCAATTCTGCCCTGTCTACAAGGGGCAAAAGTTTGAACTCAGACCAACTGAGGATGTGCTCAAGGATATAGAAACGGCTGAAGCCATCGCGACTGAGATAAAGCAACTAGCCTGGAGAATGGGTTATGGGGGGCGACTCAAGGAAGTAGCCGCCACAATTCACAACCAGTATCAACATAATGCAGGTGTGTGCAATGTGGCTCTATGGCTGTGGGCAGGCAGTGAGTCTGCCTTCCTTCAAGATGCTAACACTCTCATCATGAGGACACCTGATTTGGTCAGAGTTGTCTCCTTTTTGAAACAGACATTCCCCGAACTAACCAGGATAACCTCCTATGGCCGCTCCAAAACGGCGGCTAAAAAGTCGGTAGAGGAATTGAAGGAGATCAGAGATGCTGGGCTTTCCCGATTACACATTGGCCTAGAAAGCGGCTCCGACCTTGTGCTCAGCTATGTGGAGAAAGGGGTAACTGCTGAGGAGCATATGAAAGGCGGCAAAAACGTGAAGGAAGCCGGGATTTCATTGTGTGAATACGTGATGCCCGGGCTTGGCGGCAGGAAAATGTCATCAGACCACGTTACTGGTACAGCCACAGTCCTGAACGAGATTGACCCAGATTACATCCGACTGCGAACTACCCATGTCCGGGAGGACATGCCCTTGTGGTCAAGAATAAACGGCGATGGTTTTGAGCTCCAAACTGAAGACGAGGTCGTTGAGGAAATCGGCAGCCTCATCGGAAAACTCGAAGTCACCAGCCAGCTCAAGAGTGACCATATAATGAACCTCCTGCCTGAGATAGAAGGCAAATTCCCCGAAGCTAAGTCGGAATGTCTGGCTACCATAAACAGATATCTGGGATTCTCAACCCAGGAAAAGCTGAACTTCAGGCTGGGCAGAAGAGCCGGCTTTTACGAGAAGCTGGACGACCTTTACGACGCTAATAAGTACCGGAAGGTTGATGAAGCCATGAAACGTGTTACCTCAGAAGCTCAAGACAGTGTCGACGAGGTAATCCTTCAGCTAAAGGAGCATTTCATTTAGGAGCAGTCATCTCATGGCAAGGCAAAACAAAGGCTTCCTCAACTTGAACCGTTTCAAGTCGGGTAAGGCAATAAAGCGGCGGGCAAAACAGAGGACGGGAGACAGCCGAAATAAGTCAATAAGAGAAGGGGGCTATGGTCAAAGTAGATGATTTCAGATTCGGCTCTATAGTTATTGATAACAAGAAATACTCGCGGGATGTGCTCGTATTCCCTGACGGGAAGGTGGAGCGAAGAGAAGGAGGTCTTTGGATGTTCGGCAGCCACACTATTAAGCAGAAGGAGGTCGAAAGGTTGCTAAAAGGCGAGCCTGAAGTAGTAATAATCGGCACGGGGACCAGCAATAAAGCTCGCCTATCTGCAGAAGCTGAGAACTGGGCTGAAGAAAGGAAGCTCAAGTTAACAGTTCTGCCCTCTTATGAAGCAATAGCAAGACTGAACGAACTGGCTGACCAAGGAAGAAAAGTGGCAGCTATGATCCACATAACATGTTGACAATTGTATACGAGCAAGCTGGTGATGCGCTGGCCGCAGACTCAGTTGGCACCAATGACCACAGGACAAACAAAAAACATAGGGAGGTTGATGCATGAGAAAATCAAGGATATTCATAGCTCTAGGACTGATACTGGCGATTCTGACCCCAGGCTGTGCCGATGGCGAAGTTGAACAGGATGGCCAAGTCAAGCAGAAAGAAAACGTCTTCATAGAGGGGCAGACAGGAGGGGGCGCTGAGACTTTGAACTGGATTCTGGCTGCTGATGCCTCTTCTTTCAGCTACGCCGGGCATACCTTGGACTCGCTGGCTACTTATAATAATGAGTTCAACATTGAGCTACGCTGCCTGGCCAGGGATGTGGAAGTTTCGCCAGATGGATTGGTTTACAGCGTGACTATTAGAGATGACCTCAAATGGAGCAACGGCTTGCCGGTTACGGCCGAAGATTATGTGTATACTTTGAAGAACCTGATGTTTTCCGACTGGCTCCCTTATGCGTATAAAAGCAATTGGCAAGAAGAAGTGAACGGAGAAACCGTCTTTGTCGCGCCCGAGGTAGTCGATGATACCACCTTTACTATTACTCGCCAGACGGTTGACCCAGAGTTTGTCTATATCATTTACGACCTGATACCGTACCCCAAACACATAGCGCGGATATACGAGGGTGGTATTGAGGCCTTCACCCAAGCCCCTGAGTTCAACAACTTGACCTACACAGGTAACCTGGGACCTTATCGGTTTGTGGAATGGATCAGGAACGACAGGTATGTCGTCGAGCGAAATCCTGAATACTACCTGGGCAAAGACATTGGGGCTCCCTATTTCGACAAATACATCATTAAGTTATTCGGTACTTCGGCCACCAGGCAAGCAGCTCTGGAAACTGGAGACATAACTTACACCGGAATTGAGCCAGAACAAGCAAACAAGTTCAGGAGTCTGGAACACATCAATGTGTATACCGTCCCTACCAGTGGATACACATTGTTGGCTTACAACCATAGAGCCAATGGCTGGGACGGACTCAAGAAGACATCAGTTAGACAAGCTCTGTCGATGGCAATAGGCAAGCAGGCAATCAGTCAATCAATCTTCCTTGGCTTTGCTGAGCCCGCCTTTAGCTTTATTCCTGCGACTTCCCCATGGTATACCGAAGAAGGTGTCGCCAAGTACGGGGTCGAACCTCTTTATGATAAGCAGAAAGCTGCTGAGCTTCTTTGCCAGGAAGGTTATGGGACAAGAGACAATGGAACTATAGAGGTGACCGATGACGAGGGCATGCCGCTCAAGTTAACCCTGGTAACTACCCCAGGCAGCGAACTGACTGAAGACATAGCCTTTTTTGTGAAGCAAGAGCTGTCCGATATCGGAATAGAAGTAGACATTAAGCTGGTACCGTGGCCAACCCTTTTAAGGCAATATGCCTTTAATGCTGTTCCTGATACAGACGAGGAACCAACATACAACAACGGCCCCGAGGCAGTTAGCCAGGAGTCCTGGGATTTGCTGCTAATGGGATTCGGTACTGACCCGCTGGCTCCCTCCGGGAGCGAAGTCTTCTTCACTACCGGCGGCGGCATAAACTTCTTTGGCTATTCCAACGCGGAAGTAGATGAGTTATTTAAGCGAGCCAAATCAAGAGAGGCACTGGATGAAGAAGTACGGCAACAAATCTTTGCCGAGATATCCCAGCTTTTATCTGAAGAGCAGCCAGTAGATTTCCTGGTCTTCAGCAGAGCTAACCGCGGTTTCCAGAAGAATGTCAAGGGAATAGAACCCGGCATAAGTATGGGCTACAACTACTACCTCTGGTATTTTGAGTAGGCTTCAT
>JACNFS010000086.1:4909-8685 GCA_014384515.1 Dehalococcoidia bacterium
GCCTGGGCCATATTAACCGTCACTTTCGTTCTGGTCAGGGCTGGCCCGGGTTCGCCCGCTGACAAATACCTGGCCAACTTAGCTGCCAGTGGGCAAGATGTTGCGCAAGTAACAGCCGCTATCGAGGCAAGATACGGCGTTGATAGGCCAATACTGGAGCAGTACGCAGACTACATGGTCAATCTGTTCCAAGGGAATTGGGGCTGGTCTTTCAGCACCTCGATGCCAGTAACCGAGCTAATCAAAACCCACTGGATTTACTCCTTTCAACTCATACTGCTCAGCAGCTTCTTTGCCGCTTTTATTGGCATGTTCGTCGGTATTTACTCAGCGGTTAAGCAATACACCAAAACCGACTATATCGCTACCTTTCTCTCCTTTATCGGCATATCAATACCCAACTTCTGGCTCGGCGTCATGCTTATCCTGGTCTTTTCGGTAAAACTGGGCCTGTTCAAGACCTATTATGACACCACTTTGCCTCTGTTCTCCTTGGACAACTTAAGGGCGCTGGTGCTGCCAGTCATAACCCTGGGCACTGGAATGCTGGCCGGCTATGTCAGATATACCAGGTCGGCTATGCTCGACAATTTGAGGAAGGGGTTCGTCACCACCGCCCGAGCCAAAGGCCTACCTGAACGAACAGTCATCGGCAAGCACGTCTTCAGAAATGCCCTGCTGCCCCTGGTTACTATAATCATGTTTGACCTTGGTAGTATCGTTTTCGGTGGAGCCTACCTCACCGAAATCGTCTTCGGCATCCCTGGCCTGGGACAAGTATCGTTTAATGCCATCTTCGCCAATGATTACCCTGTAGTTGTAGCTGTAACCCTTATCGGGACTCTTTTAGTATTACTGGTCAATCTGGTCACCGACATTACCTATACTTACCTTGACCCAAGGATAAGGTATGACTGAAAGACTCCAAGATATAGCCAAAAAGATTGGCCGGCCCTTATACGGTAACAGACGGCTGATTAACTATTACTGGGAAAGGACCCGAAGAAACAAATTAGCAGTCTGCGGCCTGGCTTTCATATTCTTCCTGGTTCTGCTCGCCTTAATCGGGCCCTTCTTTACATTAGACCCAACATTGGTCAATTTTGAAGAAAAGAACTTGCCGCCGGTCGGCTTCAGCACTGAGAAATCAGTCTACAACATAGAAAGCGACGAATTTACCACTACAGAAGCCCCCGGAACCTGGAAGCATCCTCTGGGCACAGATAGTAAAGGCCGCGATATGCTGGCAATGATAGTCTCTGGAGCCAGGGTGTCCCTGCTGGTTGGCCTGATCGCCACCGGTATAGCCATTCTGTTGGGAACGATTATCGGTGTTCTGTCAGCCTACCTAGGAGGCTGGGTAGATAATGTCCTGATGAGATTTACTGACGTTATGATGACCTTTCCCTTCTTCCTATTGTTGGTGCTCATCGTCTTCATTTTCGGCCCCAGCCTGGCTTTCATAGTATTGGTCATCGGGTTAACCGGCTGGACAGGTACCGCCAGATTGGTCAGGAGCGAAGCTTTATCGCTAAGGACACGAGAGTTCGTTATTGCCGCCAAGGCTTTAGGTGCCACCGATGGCAGAGTCATCTTCCGTCACCTCATACCCAATGTCATCAGCCTGATTATAGTAATAGCCACCTTGTCCATTCCGGGGGTGATTCTAGCTGAAGCCGCTTTGAGCTTTATCGGTTTGGGCGATCCAACAGTAGCCAGTTGGGGAATAATCCTGGAAGCCGGGCAACATAGTCTGGATACCGCCTGGTGGGTTGCTGTCGAGCCAGGGATCATGCTTTTCCTGACAGTTCTCGCTTTCAATTTCTTGGGCGACGGGCTTAGGGATGCCTTCGACCCCAAGAGCAATGTTTAGCAATAATGATGAATACGAGATTATTTGGCAACCCTACCCGCCATTGTAAATGCCCGCCTTATGATTCCGAGCCCCACGTTTGTTTTCTGTCATTGCGAGCGCAGCGAAGCAATCCCATAGTTGCCCCCTTCCTCCGAGATTGCTTCGTCGCTTGGCTCCTCGCAATGACACTTACCGGGCATCTTGTGCCCTTCGCATTCTGCCATTCTGAGCGTAGCGAAGAATCTGGTACAGCTCAAAGTAAGCTCCGCGCCCGGAGAGTCTCGCTCGGGGTGACCACCAGGTGCTCTCATGAATAATGCAATTCTAAAAGTCACCAATCTGAAGGCTTACTTTTTCACCCGTCGCGGCGTAGTCAAGGCAGTGGATGGCGTTGGCTTCGAACTCGGGCGAGGGGAATGTCTCTGCCTCGTTGGCGAATCTGGCTGCGGCAAAACTGTGACAGCACTGTCTATCCTGGGCTTAATCGACAGCCCACCAGGGAGAATAGTGGATGGGGAAGTAAGGTATAACAACTTGGATCTAGTCAAATGCTCCTCGAAGCAGTTGAGACAAATCAGAGGCAAAGAGATCGCCATGGTATTTCAGGAGGCGCAATCCGCCTTGAACCCGGTACTAACCGTAGGTGACCAGATTATAGAGCAAATAAGGCTTCACCTGCCGATGGAACAAAGGGAGGCTCGAGCCAGGAGTATGGCTTTGCTCGAGGAAATGGGTATACCTTCAGTAGAAAGAGTTATGAGCAGTTATCCCCACCAGTTATCCGGTGGCATGAAACAGAGAGCCATGATAGCTATGAGCTTGTCTTGCGACCCGCAAATCCTCATCGCTGACGAACCCACCACTGCCGTAGATGTAACTATAAAAGCTGAAATCTTGGACATATTTCGCGAGCTAAAGGCAAAAAGACAGATGTCTCTCATCTTCATAACCCATGACCTGGCAGTGGTAGCTCAAGTTGGAGACAGAGCCGTGGTTATCTACGGGGGCAAAGATATTGAAACGGCTCCCGTCTCCGAAATAATTGGCAACCCAAGGCATCCATACACCGTTGGCTTAATCGAGTGTCTGCCCGATATCTCCCAGAGTACAGATAGACTGGCGTCCATCCCAGGGACCACACCCAACCCTATTGAACTTCCTCAAGGCTGCTCTTTCCACCCCAGGTGTCCAAAGGCAATGGAAATCTGCCGCCAGCAAGAGCCACCACAGATTACAATTTCAGAAGAGCATAAAGTAAACTGCCATTTGTACCAATGAAGCAAATGATGAATCACGAGCTATTACAAATAAGAAACCTGAAAAAGTATTACCCGGTAACCGCCGGCTTGCTCTCTCGGCACGTTGGCGACATAAAAGCCGTAGACGGGGTATCCTTTAACATTAGAGAGCGCGAGGTCCTGGGCTTAGTCGGGGAGTCTGGATGCGGCAAATCAACGCTGGGCAGAACAATACTGAGATTGGAAGAGCCGACCAGCGGAGAAATCCTGTATGAGGGAACGGATATCGCCAAGCTAGATAAACGAGAACTGAGAGAATTGAGGAGGCAAATTCAAATAATACTCCAGGACCCTGATGCCTCACTCGACCCCAGGATGACTGTCGGTGATTCGATATGTGAGCCCTTGATTATCCATAATATCGCCGACGAAAAGGAACGGATGGAAAGGGTGGCTGAGCTAATGGAGCAAGTTGGCCTGGAAGCCAGGCAAGCCAGCCACTACCCCCATGAGTTTAGCGGCGGCCAGAAGCAACGCATTGGCATCGCTCGCGCCTTGGCCATAAATCCCAAACTCATCATTGCTGACGAACCAGTAAGTGCCCTGGATGTATCCATCCAGGCCCAAATTCTGAATCTAATGATGGACATTCAAGAAGAGTTTGGGCTTGCCTACCTGTTCAT
>JACNFS010000145.1:0-4744 GCA_014384515.1 Dehalococcoidia bacterium
AAGGCGCTAGAGGAGGCTGGCATAAAGGGGCTTCCTTGCAGGGGATTCTGCCTCGCCAGCTTTAAGCTCGCCGCTGAGAAGACCGGGGACTCGATAAGGATCGAAATGACAAAGGCCCCGCCCCAGGATGGCATGTGCGAGTTTCATATCTCGGTGTAGTCGAGCTCATGATCGCGGGCAGTTCTAGGAGGCAGTGAATGCGCATTTACTTCCCGCTCAGGGATTTCAGCGGCTTTGGATTTCTCGGGTCGAGAAGCTTCAAAGCCCATTACCCCCAGATTGCCGAGCTCCTTGAGGACTGGTATGACCGCAGCGCTGAGAACTGTGACCTCTTCGTGAACATAAGCGAGGTAGATAAGTATAGCCTTACCTGCACCGTGTGCAGCCGTTTTGAAAGCCAAGGCTGTGGCTCCGGTGACCTTAAGGGGCCAAACATCACCAAGCTTCTCCAGATCGCCTACAAGCACGACAGCTCGCCTTAGGCTAGTTCCGCAGCAAGCGACAAAATAGCCCCAAGATGGACAAAGCCAAAAGACCGTTTCCCAAACATCCCCACTGAACTCGGTAGCCTGATCAAGACAACACCAATTTCAGCCTTTGAATTTGGGGTAAGATGTGGTAGAATTAAGCCAATGCAATCCCTTGTAGAATTTGCTTTTGCCAGCACCAAATGTGGGATTGACATCCCCCCCGTCATACCTGACCCGAGAACTACCTGCGAATCATTGTTTGTGTAGCTAAAGTCGACTAACCATGTCACAGGAACCCAACAACAATACTTTCGAAGACTACAGCGCGGAGGACATCCGTATTTTAGACGGCCTGGAGGCGGTGCGCCTGCGTCCGGGCATGTACATTGGCAGCACTGATCAACATGGGCTGCACCACCTCGTCTACGAGATAGTCTACAACAGCATAGACGAGGCAATGGCTGGCTATTGCGACCGAACTCAGGTAACAATTCACAAAGATAACTCGGTAACAGTTGCCGACAATGGTCGAGGCATCCCTGTGGAGATCCATCCGGCAACCAACACCTCGGCCTTAGAGGCAGTCATGACTCGGCTTCACGCCGGAGCCAAATTCGGCGGCCACACCTACACGGTCTCCAGCGGATTACACGGTGTTGGTGCTTCAGTAGTGAATGCACTGTCCTCCTGGCTCAACGTCGAGGTCAACCGCCAAGGGAAAGTCTATCGCCACGAATACCAACAGGGTACCCCCATCAGCGATTTGAAAGTCATCGGCGATACCGATGCTACGGGAACCACCATCACTTTTCTAGCCGACACAGAAATTTTCGGTGACATTGATTACGACTTCGACACAATCTGCCAGCGCCTCAAAGAGCTTGCTTATTTGAACAAGAACCTGGAGATAAGCTTCAAAGATGAGAGAATTGACCAGGAGGCGACGTTCTACTTTGAAGGCGGCATAGCTAGCCTGGTCAGGCGATTCAACAGAAACAGGCAGGTGCTTCATTATCAGCCGATTTATCTATCCGGCGCAGTCGATAGCACCATAGTTGAAGTAGCTGTGCAATATAATGATGGCTTTACCGAATCTACGCTTAGCTTTGCTAACTGCGTCAACACGATAGACGGAGGCACCCACCTTACTGGATTCCGCTCAGCGCTGACCCGTGTCCTTAATGACTATTCCCGAAAGAACAAGTTGCTCAAGGATACTGAGCCCAACTTGACAGGCGACGATGTTCGGGACGGGTTAACGGCCATTATCAGTGTCAAGCTTGCCGAGCCTCAATTTGAGGGCCAAACCAAAGCTAAATTGGGCAATCCTGAACTAAAAGCCCAGGTTGAAGGCGTAGTGGCCGATGGCTTATCCCTGCATCTTGAGCAGCACCCTGACGAAGCCAAGGCAATCATAGAGAAGTGCCTAATCGCGGCTAAAGCTAGAGAGGCAGCCCGGAAGGCGCGCGACCTTATTTTCAAAAGAAGCGGCTTCGAAGCAGCTACCCTTCCCGGGAAGCTGGCCAGTTGCTCGGAAAGCGATCCTCGCGAATGCGAGCTTTACCTGGTTGAAGGCGACTCAGCCGGAGGCTCAGCCAAGCAAGGTCGTGACCGCCGCTTCCAAGCCATTCTGCCGCTGCGAGGCAAGATTCTTAATGTGGAAAAGGCTCGCAAAGACAAGGTCTTCGAACACGAAGAGATTCGAGCCATCATCACCGCACTAGGGGCCGGCGTCGGTGACCAGCTAGACTTTTCCAGACTACGTTACCACCGCATAATCATCATGACTGATGCCGATGTCGACGGTTCCCATATCCGAACACTTCTTCTCACCTTCTTCTACCGCAATATGGTCGAGCTAATCAGTCAAGGCCACCTGTTTATTGCCCAGCCACCCCTTTATTGTATCCGAGCAGGTAAGCAACGATTCTGGACCTACTCGGAAAAGGAAAAAGACGCCAAACTCAAGGAATTGAAAGGCAACAAATCGGAACTCCAGCGCTATAAGGGACTGGGAGAAATGAGCGCGGAGCAACTATGGGAAACTACTATGAATCCAGCCTCGCGAACTCTGCTCAAGGTGGAAATTAAGGATGCTATGACAGCCGACCATATCTTCCATATGCTGATGGGCAGTGAAGTCCCGCCACGGAAATCCTTCATCCAGGCCCACGCCAAAAGCGTGAGAAACCTGGACATCTAGCTTTCCAGATGCCGCCCAAAGTTCAGCAATGCTTCCAGCCGCCTTCCCCGGCAGTTTCTAGCGACCATGCCTCCGGAATCGGTGTCAATACAATGCTTTTCAGAGGGATGCGAGGGCGGGGCGGTGGGTCTTGGGCAGGATAACCAAGAGCTAGGAGGCTGACTACAGCTACAGTATCGGGAAGATTAAGCAGTTGATGCACCTTTTCAGGCTCAAACATATGTATCCAGCAAGTACCAAGCCCAAAAGCCAGCGCGCCAAGTACAATGTGCTCCGTAGCTATAGCACTATTGAATCTGCACTGATCAAGATACACATATAGCTGATTGTCACTGGTGTCATCCCGAAGCGGTAGCGGAACATAGCTTGTGTCACCAACATCATCAAGAACGCCACTGATTTGCAGCTCCTTGAGCCGTTGAATAGTGGTTCTTGGCGCATAGGCAGTAAGGTCAACGCAGCAGACGATTATGCACGGAGCCGACTCGACAAAACGGAGCCCGTACGCATGCTGCCTCAGCTTTTTCTTGATAGTCACGTTCTTCAGAATAATAAACCTCCACGGCTGAGAGTTGTGTGCTGAAGGTGCTAGGCGAGCACACTCCAAAAGCTCCGAGATAATGTCATCGGGCACCGGATCAGGCCTATACTCTCGAATGCTACGTCTACTCTTTATCGCCTCTATCACCGTCACCATTTGCTGTTTCTCCTTGCCGATATAACTTCTGTTCCTGTATATACTCCTCCACGCCTCCAGACACCAGATGGCGAATAGACAGCCCTTGAGCCACTCGCTGGCGAATATCTGAAGAACTGATGTCAATAGGCGGAATGTCGAGTAAGACGACGGTTTGAGCTATTCCAGGAATAGACGCTTCAAGAGCCTCTAGGTCTGGTGAGCCACAGTCCGGCCTGGGAACAGCCACCAGTTGGCACAGTTGAACCAGTTTGGTTGGCTCCTTCCACTGAGGAAGCTCAGCCAAAGCATCCCAGCCTAGTAAGAAGAAAAACCTGGCTTGGGCGCCCAACTGCTGTTGCAGAATAGCTATAGTATCCACAGCATAAGACGGCCCGGAGCGGTCTACCTCAGTGGTCGAAAGTTCGAAACAAGGGTTAGCGGCAATGGCCCGCTTCACCATCTCTAAACGGTGCATCACCGGAGTAATAGCCCTATCCGGCTTAAACACTGGCTGCCCAGCAGGAACAAAAAGCACTTGTGCCAGCCCAAGACTCAGCCTAGCCTCTTCAGCTATCATCAGATGCCCCAAGTGGATAGGGTCAAAAGTCCCGCCCAGTACACCTATATCCATTTACGCCGCCTCGCCTTGGGCTTTGGCCGAAACACCTGTAGCGGTTTATCAGAGATAGTCTCTTCCTCCCCAGCCATGTCCACCATTTCAGCTACTGCACACAGGAGCTCAGGCACACCCTGTCTGGTAACCGCCGAAACAAAGAAAACCGTCACCCCCACAGAGCCAAGCGTTCGCTTTAGCTCCGGCAGCCGAGCCTGAACCTCAGCCAAGTCTATCTTGTTCACTGCCACGATCTGGCGTTTCTGAGCCAGAGTCGGTTTATACAGAGCCAACTCTGTATTCAGGTTGTTCATGTCATCAGTCACAGACGGAGAGCTGCCGTCTAGTAGATGAAGCAAAACTCTAGTCCTTTCCACGTGGCGGAGAAAATCATGCCCCAGTCCTCTGCCAAGATGAGCGCCGTCTATAAGTCCGGGGATTTCTGCCACAACAAACGTCTTCATCCCCACCTCAGCCACACCCAGAACTGGCTCACAGGTAGTGAAAGGATAATCAGCTATCTTCGGCTTCGCTTTCGACACAGCCGCCAAAAGAGTCGATTTGCCTACATTAGGATAGCCAATAATACCCACGTCGGCAATCAGTTTGAGATCGAGAATAAGGCGGCGCTCCTCTCCTCTTCCCCCCTTAGTAGCTATTCTAGGCGCCTGGTTTCTGGCTGTAGCAAAGTGAGGATTACCTAACCCACCATTGCCCCCCTTAGCCACCAAGACCTTCTGTCCCTGTTGGCTCAAGTCAGCCAGCAGCACTTCTTGCCC
>JACNFS010000145.1:5055-8622 GCA_014384515.1 Dehalococcoidia bacterium
CCATCCCCAGCTTTTACTACAATTTCAACTCTATCCACTATATTATTCTCTATGTTAAGTAATGATAAGGAAGGTAATAATACTAATTAAGGCAAGTGTCTATGTGGATAGACTATGTCTTAGTGAATATAACAGGGTGATATGGGAATCTGTTGTGGTTATACACACGATGGTGGAATTATGCACGATTTGGCGCTACTTTTCCACAAGCGCTAAATCAAGCTGAAGGCCTTTTGATGCTGAGTTGTTGACGAATCTGCTCGATTGACTTACTAAGTTGGGAGTTAATGGTGACTTCGGCGGCTATCTTTTCATAACCGTGTAGTATAGTTGTGTGGTCTCTGCCTCCTAGCATTCTGCCGATTTCAGCCAAGCCGCAGTGGTTGTGTTCGCGTAGCAAGTACATCGCAACCTGGCGAGGCAAAGCGGTTTTCTTATCTCTCCGTGTGCCTGTTAGCGCTTCAAGGGTAACGCCGTAATAATTGGCTACGGCGTGCATTATGTGCTTGGGCGTGGCCATGGTTTCCTGTTGATTGTCGTTATCTACTAGATCTTGCACTGCCTCCGTGGCTACTTGGATGTCCAATTTTTCGCCGCTTAGCTTCGCGTAGGTGATTACCCTGTTTAAGGCACCTTCTAGCTCACGAACATTATGCTGAAACTGTGTTGCTAGAAACTGCAATACTTCCGGCGAAATGGACATCTTTAGCCGCCTTGCCTTAGTATCTAGGATGGTTAGCCGTGTTTCCGAATCGGGGGGCCGTATGTCGACGATAAGCCCCCATTCAAAACGGGACCTCAGTTTTTTGGTGACTGAGGACATAGCTTTGGGGGAACAGTCGCTTGTCATCACAATTTGGCAGTTGTTATCGTACAGGTCGTTAAAAATGTGGAAGAAGCATTCCTGAGTTTGGGCTTTGCCGCTTAGGAACTGGATATCATCAACCAAGAGAACATCAGCGCTCCTAAACTTGTGGTGAAAGTCCTCAGTTTTCTGGTTCTTGAGGGCAATTACAAACTGGTTAGTAAATTGCTCAGCATTGACATAAAGTATGCGCGGGCCACTGGCCTTGAGTGCGTGTGCAATGGCATGCAGCAGATGTGTCTTGCCTACTCCCGTGTCACCGTAAATAAAAAGCGGATTGTAGGTGCGTCCAGGCTCTTCGGCGGCCTCCAAAGCGGCTGCATAAGCTAGGCGGTTGGACTCGCCGGTGATAAAGGTATTAAAGGTGTACGCTGCGTTAACCTTGGGTGGTGTGGCTAACTGCTTTGACCTTGAGCTTGTCCCTCCGTCAGCTTGGCAAGCGTGAGCTAGGTGGGTATCAGGTTGGCCGGGAAGCTGAATCAGAAATTGTACCTGAAGATTTCCGCCGGTAATGCTGGCCAAGGTCCTTTTGATCACGGAATAGAGGCGATTTGTTAACCATTCGGCGATGAAAACATTGGGAACGCCGACGACAAAAAGGTCATCTTGATAACTTATGCCTGTAGTATCCTTAAGCCAAGTATCATAATTTGGCTTGTTGACCTGGAGTTGAAGTTCTCCCAGAGCTGCTTCCCAGATTTCTTGTGCTGACCTCAATTTATCCCTTCACCAAAACGCTAGTCTTGTAACCGCGAGAAAGAAACGAAAAGCTCTACAAGGAGATATCGTGTCAGTTTACCCATCCCACTATAACCAGTAGGGTGACGACAAACCGAAAGGAATAAGACAGAACAACTCCGGAGACCTTCTTAGAGTAGCACGGCGGTCTTTGGGCGTGTCAAGGGGGTTTTTGACATAAGGGGGAAAATTGTTAAAATTGTGTGGTATGACGACACGACTTGTTTTCATGGGCACTCCGGAGTTCGCCGTTCCCAGCCTGGAGGCTTTGATGCGCGGCTCTTACCGGGTAGCCGCTGTATACACGCAGCCTGATAAAAAGGCCGGGCGAGGACAGCGGGTAGTTATGTGTCCGGTAAAGCAACTGGCGGCATCCCGGGGACTCCAGGTGGTTCAACCAGATAGCTTGAAGGGTACCAGCGCAGTTGACCGATTAGCTAGTTTCGCTCCTGAGCTGATTGTGGTGGCAGCCTTTGGACACATTCTCCCACCGGGAGTATTAGCTTTACCCAAATTTGGTTGCCTTAATGTCCACCCCTCGCTTCTCCCCCGATATCGAGGCTCGTCGCCAATAGCCACGGCTATTTTGCAGGGCGATGAGGTTACGGGAGTCACTATTATGTTGATGGACGTCGGCCTGGATAGCGGCCCGATTCTGAGCCAGACAAACGTGTCAATATCTGCTGACGATACCACTGGTTCACTCACCGTCAAGCTGGCTCAGGCTGGTGCTGAATTGCTGATGGAGACGTTGCCCTTATGGCTTGAGGGACGAATCGAGCCACAACCTCAGGAGGAAGGTGTGGCCAGTTACACCAAAGCTATAGCTAAAGGGGCTGGGGAGGTAGACTGGCAGCTTCCTGCTGTAGGACTGTGGCGGCGGGTCCGAGCCTTTAATCCCTGGCCAGGATGCTACACAGGGTGGCGGGGTAAGCGGTTGAAGCTTAGCAAGGTGGTTCCGCTAGATGCGGGAAAATGCGGCGAGCCCGGTAGGGTGATAGCCATGGCCCTGCCAGCGCCGGCGGCCATTGGAGTTGAAACCGGAGATGGAGTGTTGGGACTACTTTGGGTTCAATTGGAGGGGAAGCGAGAAATGTCAGCAGAGGAGTTCATACGAGGGCAGCGTCATTTTATTGGTAGCCTTTTGCTTTGACTTTGTCTATTGTTTTGGCTAGAATTTAAATTTACTCAGGGAGTCCTGTGCAAGGAGGGATGTAGACGATGTTTTTCTTTGACCCGCTCTGGTTTCTTATTATGCTGCCCCCACTCATCTTTATGATTTATGCCCAGAGGAAGGTCAGTTCAGCTTTCAAAAAGTATTCTAAGATAGCTAACTCACAGCGTGTCACCGGGGCTGAAGCAGCCCGGACTTTGCTCAGGGCTAACGGCCTGAATAATGTCAAGGTTGAAGGGGTGAAAGGCAGACTGGGTGACCACTATGACCCAAGGAAGAAAGTGTTGCGGCTTTCCCCGGCGGTGGCCAACACGCCATCTGTAGCCGCTTTAGGAATTGTGGCTCATGAGGTAGGGCATGCGGTTCAGGACCAGGTTGGGTATGCTTTTCTCAGGTTCCGCACCTCTTTGGTGCCCGCGGCCAGCTTGGGCAGTAATCTCGGCTTCGTTTTTGTGATTCTGGGCTTTCTTATTTACCTGTTCAGTGGTAGCGAGTTTGGGTCGTATGCGGTCCTGGCAGGCATTTTCCTTTTTTCCCTGGCTGTGCTTTTCAGCCTGATCACCCTGCCTGTGGAGTTTAATGCCAGCAACCGGGCCAGGCAAATGCTGCGCAGCACCGGCATGGTTTCCGTTCAGGAGTACAATGGCGCCAGCGCTGTTCTGTCTGCTGCTGCCATGACCTATGTGGCCGCTACGCTCCAGGCAGTGGCTCAGCTCTTCTACTTTGTTCTGATGTTCATGGGCATGCGAAGGTAGGTACTGTCACCGTCCATGTTGGCAAGCCAGCCCCC
>JACNFS010000120.1:0-2024 GCA_014384515.1 Dehalococcoidia bacterium
AAAGTGTTGGAATAGGCCTTCTTGAGTGGGCCGATTATAGTAAGGGACGACCAAAAGGCAGCCATCAACCCCAGTCTTTTCAGCTTCCCTGGTGAGCTCCACAGCGTCTGCGGTATTGTAGCTGCCAGTGCCAGCTATGACCACCCCCCGGTCACCAACCACCGACTTAACCTCGCCGAAGAGACGCAGCTTTTCCTCCCGACTAAGAGTCGGACACTCCCCAGTGGTGCCCGAGACCACTACCCCATCACTACCTGAATCAAGCAGGGCAGTAGCTAACTTCTTCGCTTGTGAGTAATCCACGTTCCCATCGGTATCAATGGGGGTAACCATTGCTGTTAGCAAGCGACCAAACTGCTTCATCATCTGCCTCGCCGCGACCAAACTAGTTCCGAGATTTGACCCAACCCCGTCGTGCTGCTTCCTCAGCAATCTGGACGGCGTTGAGGGCAGCACCCTTACGCAAGTTATCAGCTACCACCCACATCACCAAGCTCTTGGGCTGGGAGGAATCTGCTCGGATGCGTCCCACAAAAACATCGTCCGAGCCAGCAGCCAGCCAGGGTTGGGGATAGAGGCTAACACTGGGGTCATCAAGCACTTTGACACCAGGCGCCCGAGCCAATATGCGTTTGGCCTCCTCCGGACTCATAGGCTCCGTAAATTCCACATTTACAGCCTCACTGTGTCCGATAAAAACAGGCACTCTAACACAAGTTGCCGAGATGGCCATATCTTCAGCGTGCATTATCTTGCGGGTTTCCTCCACCAGCTTCCATTCTTCCTTGCTATAACCACTATCTAAGAAAACGTCGATTTCTGGTAGCAAATTAAAAGCAATTTGGTGAGGATAAACGTGGGGAACGACATTTTGCCCTTCCAAAACCAGCTTGGCTTGAGTTGTTAATTCCTCCATGGCTGCTGAGCCAGTGCCTGACACCGCTTGGTAGGTAGAGACAACAATCCGTTTGATAGGGTTGACCTTATGCAGTGGATAAAGAGCCACTACCATTTGAATAGTAGAACAGTTTGGATTAGCAATGATCCCTTCATGCCGCCTTATGTCTTGAGGATTTACTTCAGGGACAACCAGAGGCACCTTTGGTTCCATTCTAAAAGCGGCACTGTTGTCAATGACCAAAGCCCCGGACTTAGCTGCGACGGGCGAAAAATAGCGGCTAACTTCAGTACCAGCCGAGAAAAGAGCTATATCAACATGCTGAAAGGACTCGGGGGCGGTTTCCTTGACCACAATCTCTTGGTGACCTACATAGAGCTTCTTACCTGCGGAACGGTCGGAGGCATACAGACGGACAGAAGCCATAGGAAAATTTCGCTCCTCCAGCACCTTTATGAACTCCTGCCCCACCATTCCAGTGGCACCAACAATAGCCACATTATACGCCTTCATCATTCCCCCCTAGATTCAACAAAGCATCCAACCCACGTACCAACCCTTGACGCTTCACCACTTGTTTCACAGCTAGCATAACACCCGGCATATAGCATTCACGGCTTATGGTATCATGGCGTAGGCTCAATGTCTGTCCCGGTGCACCAAAGATAACCTCCTGGCTAGCCACAAGCCCAGGTAATCTTACGCTGTGGATAGCTACACCGTCAATCTGTCCCCCTCGACTGCCACTGAGGTTCTCCTTTTTGGTTGGTGCATAAACGAAAGGTTCGCCTCGTGACTGCAGCATAGCTTTAGCCGTAGCTAGTGCTGTTCCTGAGGGCGCATCAGCTTTCTCACTATGATGCAATTCAATAACCTCCACGTGATCAAAGAACTTAGCCGCAGTCTTGGCCAAATGGAGCAGAACCGCCGCCCCCAAAGCAAAGTTGGGGGCTACTACTGCACCAACCTTGTTAGCCAGACACAGTTGCTCAATCTCCCTGACGCCATCGTCTGAAAGCCCCGAAGTACCTATAACTACGTTGACCCCTTGTTCAGTGGCAATGCGAGCTGCTGACATAGCGGCCTCAGCAATCGTGAAATCTACTAACACGTCGGGATGACAAGC
>JACNFS010000120.1:2319-6465 GCA_014384515.1 Dehalococcoidia bacterium
TGTCTGCTGCGATAGGGAGGTCGGCTATCTCTACTGTTGCGCCGGGGACCACTGGGGCGCGGTCCTAGTTGCCTTCGGGGTTGACTGCCTGCCGAGGTAGAATCCGTGACTCCAACTCCTCGAACTCGAGACAAGTCTCCAAGAACTGCTCGGCATGACAAATTCACTCTGCCAAGGTGGTCGATTTCGGTAACTTTCACCGTAATCTCATCGCCGACCTTAGCAATATCCTCAACCCTAGCCACGTGGTAATCAGCCAATTCGCTTATATGAACCAGCCCCTCTTTGCCAGGCAGAACCTCCACAAAAGCGCCGAAGTTTGTCAAACGAGTTACCTTCCCGGTGTAGATACTCCCAACCTCCACTTCCCGAGTCAGGCTCTCTATAATCGCAATCGCTTTTTGCGCCGCTGCTTCGTTCGGTGAGCCAATAATCACGGTCCCATCGTTCTGAACATCTACGGTCGCTTTGGACTCCTCAACTATTGACCGAATAGTCTTACCTCCCGGGCCGATTACGCTGCCGATCTTGCTCGGGTCAATGGTTATTCTATACATTCTCGGAGCATACGGGCTAAGCTCGGGCCGGTTCGAACTGATAGCCTGCCTCAGCTTGTCGAGTAGTACCGAATGGGCCTCACGAGCCTGCCTGATGGCCCCGGCCACAATCTCATAGCTTATGCCGTGGAGCTTGATATCCAATTGAATAGCCGTAATTCCTTGATGGGTCCCAGCAACTTTAAAGTCCATGTCACCGTAGTAGTCCTCCATGCCCTCAATATCAGTGAGGATGACATAGTTATTATCTCCGCCGGTAACTAGCCCCATGGCTATCCCAACCACCGGAGCTTTAATAGGCACGCCAGCATCCATCAAAGACAGACTGGAACTGCAGACGCTAGCCATGGAAGTGCTGCCATTGGAACTAAGGACTTCCGAAACCAAGCGTATAGTATAAGTGAATTCCTCTTCATCAGGTATTACCGCGGCAATGGCTTTTTCTGCCAGGGCGCCGTGTCCAATTTCACGCCGGCCCGGCGACCCCAGGCGCTTCACCTCTCCGGTGGAGAAAGGTGGGAAGTTGTAGTGGTGCATGAAACGTTTAGTCCCTTCCAGCCCTAAACCATCAATCAGTTGCTCCTGCCGCAGAGAACCGAGGGTAGCTATGGTTAACACCTGAGTCTGCCCTCTGGTGAACAGCCCTGACCCGTGGGTGCGGGGTAGAAGACCAACCTCGCTGCTGATGGAGCGAATCTCATTGACCTGCCGACCATCAAGGTGCAGCTTTTTCTCCAGTATGTTTGTCCTGACTGCTTTCTTTAGCTGGTCTTCAAGGGCGGCAACAATATCGGCCTCAGGGAAGGACTCTTTCAGCTTCTCAGTGGCTTCCTGTTCAACCGATGCTACAGCCTTTTCACGCTCGGCTCGGTCGGCTTGGCTAACGGCTTGAGTCAGCTTATCCCCAAAATCCGAGGAGACAGCAGCCAGCAGTTTGGGGTCGATTTCCACAGTCTCAACTTCCATCTTGGGCTGGCCACAAGCCTGCCGCAGACCCTCCTGGATCTTTATGATTTCCTGATTCGCTTCATGTCCAAACTCAATCGCCTGTAGGACTATCTCCTCGGAAACTTCCTTGCCTCCTGCCTCTAGCATTACTACGGCTTCTTTGGTACTGGCGACAACAAGGTCAAGCAAGCTGTCGTTCATCTGGGGCCAAGTTGGGTTTAACACCAGATTATCATCGATATACCCGATGCGCACTGCGCTTATTGGACCATCGAACGGAATGGAAGAAAGGGTCAAGGCAGCAGAAGCACCAATAACCGCTAGTATATCAGGACCGTTCTCTTGATCTACGGAAAGGACAGTAGCCACAACCTGAATGTCGTTATGTACGCTTTTGTAAAACAGCGGGCGTATAGAACGGTCCGCCAACCGACAGGTTAAGGTCGCATGTTCACTGGGACGTGACTCTCGTCTAATAAAGCTACCGGGAATCTTGCCGACAGAATAGTGTCTTTCCTCATAATCCACTGTCAACTGGACGAAATCACGACCTTCGCGGGGTTCATCGCTGATACAAGCAGTGACCAAAACAATAGTATCACCGTAGCGAACAGTGACAGCACTGTCAGCTTGTTCAGCCAACTTGCCCGTCTCAATAGTTAGTAATCTATCCCCGATTGTGCATTCGACAGACTGGGACATGATTGACAACTCCTTTAGCTTACTTCCGCAAGCCTAACCTACCAATGAGACTACGATAACGCTTGACATCGCCCTTACTAACGTAGGCTAGCAAGCGTCTGCGCTGCGATATTAGCTTTAGAAGCCCGCGACGGGAATGATGGTCGTGAAGATGCACCTTCAAATGCTCGGCCAGTTCGTTTATCCTCCCGGTAAGCAACGCCACCTGGACTTGGGCAGAGCCAGTATCACCCTCATGAATTCTGAAATCAGAAATGGTAGCTCCCTTCTTCTCTTTGTCCAAATTCACACTCCTCATAATCCGTCCATAAGCCAAGATTATAACACAGGTTCAAAATCATTGCACAAGCTCTTTAGCAATCAGCCCACTTGGAGTATAATAGAAGCGGCATGACCCCTCAAGTTTTCTACCGCAAATGGCGGCCCCAGACATTGTCTGAAGTCGTAGGGCAAGACCACGTTACCCAGACACTGCGCCATGCGATTGACAGCGGGCGAGTAGCCCACGCCTACCTTTTCTGCGGTCCACGAGGCACTGGGAAGACCAGCACCGCGCGCATCCTGGCCAAGGCGGTGAATTGCCTTAATCCTGCGCAAGGTGAGCCGTGCAATGACTGTGACGTGTGTCGGGCAGTTAACGAAGGCAATGCTTTAGATATAATAGAAATAGATGCAGCGAGCAATCGGGGCATTGATGAAATTCGTGACCTGAGGGAAAAAGTCAACTATGCCCCAAATCTTACTCGCTACAAGGTCTACATCATAGACGAAGTCCACATGATAACTAAGGAGGCATCCAATGCCTTTCTTAAGACTCTGGAAGAGCCACCTCCTCACGCTATCTTCGTTCTGGCGACTACAGAACCACATAGAGTTCTGGCAACCATCCTATCTCGGTGCCAGCGTTTTGATTTTCACCGGCTCTCCCAATCAGCCGTGATTTCTAAGCTCAATATGGTCTGTGACAAGGAAGACATTCACATCGAGCCTGAAGCCTTGAGGCTTGTTGCTAAAGTCACTACCGGCAGCCTCCGCGACGCTGAAAACCTGGTGGAACAGTTGGTCGCCTACTATGGGCATCAGATTGAGCTTCACCAGGTGCAGGCAATGCTAGGCATCAGTGGTGACCTGCGGATTAGAGAGCTAGCTAAACACATCATCCATAAGGACATCCCCGCCGGACTCAAGACCATCAACAGTACTAGCAATGACGGGCTTGACCTGCGCCAGTTCAACCGGGAACTAGTGGATTACCTCCGGGAATTGCTCCTGGTCAAGTGCGGCTCCGAAGCGGTGGTAGATGTCACCAGTGACGACCTGACTGAGATAAAGAGTCTGGCGGCTGATGCCAGCCTCGACTACTTGCTCACGGCAGCTAAGCTGTTTGGCGGGGTAGACCTCCGCTCGGACACTTATTCCCCGTTACCTCTGGAATTAGCCTTAGTGGAATGCGTCTTGTCTGTGACCGGGGAGAAGCAGTTAGTTCAACCTGCGCCGCCTGAGTCTGAGGAACTGGCCGATGTGGCCAGCCTCTCCACCAAACCGTTTGAGCCTCCTCCAGAGCCTCAAACTGCGGCAGCAACCGAGACCGCCGAAATTACCGATACCAAATCCTCCGGGGATATCGAATACTTGCGCAGTCGATGGAAGGACTTTATTAGTGCTATGCGCGGTGAAGGCTCTAGAGGTAACCTGGATGCCGTTTTACGGAGTGCCTGCGAACCTCTAGCTGTTAAAGATGGCACACTAACGGTGGGTTTCTATCACCAGTTCCACAAGGAGTATATCGAAGACCGGAAGTACAAGCACCTGGTGGAAAAGAAGCTGCAAGAGGTTTTTGGACAACCATATAAGTTGGACTGCGTTATTATCGAACGCACAGAAGAGACTAAAGCGGAAATCCCTTTGGTGAAGGCTGCTCAGGAGATAATGGGAGCCA
>JACNFS010000120.1:6765-8305 GCA_014384515.1 Dehalococcoidia bacterium
CAGCAGTGAACGAAGCCATTCAGAAGTCGCAGGAACTTGCTGCCAGCCACTTAAGCAGCCTAACCGGTGGACTCAAAATTCCAGGACTGTTTTAGCGACAGGAGTTTTTGCATTTTACATTCTAACTTTTACATTTCCGCCAGGAGGCTAAATCTTTGAATACCGATTTCATGCCTGCCGCCGAGCCAATAGCCAGATTAGTTGAAGAGTTCAACAGGTTGCCTGGCATTGGGCCAAAGAGCGCCCAACGAGTAACCTACCATTTGCTGCGGGCACCTGGAGAGCAGGCTGAGGCACTAGCTGAGGCTATCAGAGCGGTGAAGGAAAAATTGAGCTTGTGTTCCATTTGTCTTAATATCACTGATTCCGACCCTTGCCCTATCTGCCGTGATACAGAGCGCGACCATACCACAATCTGTGTCGTCGAAGAGCCCATAGATATTCTTCCTCTGGAACGCACAAAGAAGTTCAACGGTCTCTACCATGTGCTTCATGGTGTGATTGCTCCGGCTGACGGCATAGGTCCTGAGGAACTGAAAATCAAAGAGCTTTTGTCTCGCCTCAATGGCGGCTTGGTGACCGAGGTGATACTGGCAACCAATCCTAACCTGGAAGGAGAAACCACAAGTATGTATCTTCAGCGCCTGGTTGCCCCTCTAGGTATCCGAGTCACCCGACTGGCTCGTGGTTTGCCCTACGGTGGTGACCTGGAATACGCTGATGACGTGACCATTGCGCGAGCCTTAGAGGGAAGACAGGAAATGTGACCACGTGTAGGCCATGACAGCGCCTCGGGTTTACCAAACAGAAGCTATTGTTCTCAAGCGAACCAAGCTGGGCGAAGCCGATAGAATCCTAACTCTCTATACCGCTGACCTTGGCAAAATAAAAGCCGTAGCCAAAGGAACGCGCCGCCCCAAAAGCAAGCTTGGCGGTCATGTAGAGCTTCTTACTCATAGCCTGCTAATGCTAGCTCGAGGCCGCAACCTTGATATCATCACTCAAGCCCAGACCATTGATAACTTCTTGGCGCTAAAGGATGACTTGGGGCGTATTTCTTATGGTCTCTATATCTTAGAACTCGTTGACTCCTTCACTGCTGAACACATTGAAAATCGTCGCCTCTTTAACCTATTGCTCGACACCCTGCACCAGTTGTCTGAGGCTAAAGATGGTGAGCCTGTGCTGCGCTATTTTGAACTTCATCTCCTCGACCATCTCGGATATCGCCCCCAACTGCAGCAGTGCGCCGGTTGCAGTGCACCTCTTCAGCCAGTAACCAACTTCTTCAGCTCCAGCCAGGGGGGTGCCCTTTGTCATGACTGTGGCTACCAGGAGCCGATAGCTCGCCCCCTGTCCTTAAACGCCCTGAAAGTCTTGCGCCTGTGGCAGGAGTGCGATTACGCCACCGCCAGCAAAGTTAGAATCAATTCGCAGTTATCTTCAGAGTTGGAGCAAGTACTACGGGAATACATCAAGTATCTTCTAGAGAGACAGCTCAAGTCAACGGCCTGGCTGGATAAGCTAAGACAGGAAGTCG
>JACNFS010000227.1:0-5070 GCA_014384515.1 Dehalococcoidia bacterium
TGGGTGAAGGGTGAGGTGGAGCTTCCCGTATAAGATGAATGAGGAGGTTCTGAATGGCGCTTAAAGGAACTGACATTGTAAAAAGGCTTCCTGACGCGGGTAAGAAGAACTGCCGGGAATGTGGCTTCCCCACCTGTTTTGCCTTTGCCATGAAGCTGGCTGGGGGAGGTGCAACGACAGACAAATGCCCCTATCTTTCAGCAGAAGTCCAAGCTGAGCTGGAGGATGCCCTGGCACCACCTATTAAGCTGGCGACCATAGGCACCGGTGAGAACGCCCTGCGGATTGGCAACGAGGAAGTGGTCTACAGGCATGAGAAGACCTTCGTCCATCAGCCAGGCATCGCCCTGCTTATCTCAGATAAGGAGGCTGAGGCCAAGGTTGACGAGAAGATAAAGAAGATGAAAGAATTGCAGTTTCCGTGGGTGGGCCTGACCCTGAAAGCTGACCTTCTGGCGCTACAATTTGAGTCAGGAGATAAAGCCAAGTTTGAAGCCTTGGTGAAGAAAGTCTGTGACAACACAGACTTTGGCATAGTATTGATTTCCGAAGATGTCGACGCCTTGCTCTCAGCTCGAAGCATATGTGGTGACAGGAAGCCGTTGCTTTACCCCGTAACTAAGGACAATATCGACAAGGTGATTTCCGGCATTAAAGACTCACCGACGCCGGTGGCTGTTAAGGCGAGCGGTGTAGAGGACCTGGTGCCGCTTACCGTCAAACTGAAGGATGCTGGTATTGAGGAGGTAGTCCTGGATCCGGGTTCCAAGAACATGCAGGAGGCCATAAGGGACCAGACGCTAATTCGGCGAGCTGCTTTGAAGCAGAACTTCAGGCCTCTCGGCTATCCGACCATCGGGTTTCCTTGCTTCACGGCTAAAGACGAAATCAGGGAGATACTGTTTGCTGCCATGTTTGTCATCAAGTATCCCGGCATCATTGTTCTTTCTGACATGGATGAAAGCTCGTTGTTGCCACTGCTAGTCCATAGGCTCAATATCTATACCGATCCGCGGATCCCAATGTCAGTGGAAGAGAAGCTTTATGAGGTACTGGAACCCAACGAAGAATCACCGGTTCTAGTTACAAGTAATTGGGCTTTGACCTACTTCATTGTGTCGGGAGAGGTCGAAGGCAGCAAGGTTCCATCTTGGTTGTTGGTTAAGGAGGCGGAAGGTCTCGGGGTTCTGACCGCGTGGGCCGCTGGCAAGTTCTCTGGCGATTCTATTGGGCCACTGGTGAAGAAATCCGGTATAGAGAACAAAGTAAAGCACAGGAGACTAATTATTCCGGGGAAGGTAGCCCGGATTAGAGGCGAGCTAGAGGAGGCGCTGCCCGACTGGGAGATCATAGTTGGGCCTAGAGAAGCTGGCGAGATACCAGCCTACCTACCAGCTCTAGTGCAGAAGTGGAAGAACTAGACCAGCAACTGGCGGAGCTCCTGACCCCGAATAGAAAAGACAGGCGCCATTTAGTCTCCCTTCTTCAGGAAGTTCAGCGCAAGTTTGGCTATATTACGAAAGAGGCGATGCTGGCAATCGCCGACTTCCTGGAAACCCCAGGGAGCACAGTCTACGGCATTGCCACGTTCTACAATCAATTCCGCTTTACTCCTCTGGGGAAGCACCCGGTAACGGTCTGTATGGGCACCGCCTGCCACCTGGCTGGAGGCAGGCTTGTCTTAGAGGCGATGGCAAGGGAGCTGGACATCGAGGTCGGCGGCATTGCTTCTGACCATGAGTTCAGTCTGGACAGGGTAGCTTGTGTTGGGTGCTGCGCTTTGGCTCCAGTGGTGATAATCGGCGATTCCGTCTACCCAAGGATGACGCCTCCGAAGGTGGAGGAGGTATTGGTGTGTATTAGGCCGGTAAGCCTGGACGAATCAGAAAAGCAATAATCGATTGTTTGGAATCCTACCCGTCATTCTGAGCGGAGCGAAGAATCTAGAGACCCTTCACTATCGCTCAGGGTGACAACAAACACTTTCAGTAATGGTTTTTGATGACCTTTGAAGAGGTTCAGAAGCAGGCAAAGTCCGACTGGGACTCCCTTTACCATGGAGAAGTTCCCCATATCCTCATTGGCACAGCTACTTGCGGTCGAGCTGCTGGAGCGCTGGCAGTAGTTGAAGCCTTTAACAAGGAACTGGCAAGGCGAAGTGCTCAAGCTACCGTGACCGAGGTTGGCTGTATTGGCCTTTGCTCCCTTGAACCTTTGGTCATCATAGTTAAGCCAGATTCCTTTACAGTCTGCTACAACAGCGTCACTCCTCAGATGGTGCCTACTCTTGTTGAGGGCTATATTCTGGGTGATGATCCTTGCCTTGAGCTGGCTTTGGGCACGGTTGAGGGAGGCGAGGGCGAGGCGGTCTACATCCCTGAACTACCCAGGTTTGAACATGAGCATCGTCTACTTCTTCGTAATTGCGGTTATATTGGCCCTGGGAATATAAGCCATTATATCGCCAGCGGTGGCTATGGGAGCTTGGCTAAGGCTTTGAAGATGGAGCCGACAGCCATAATTGGTGAAATAAAGAGGTCGGGTCTCAGGGGTCGAGGAGGTGCTGGCTTCCCTACTGGGACGAAATGGGAGCTTTGCCGAAACGCTCCTGGCCAGACTAAGTATGTAATCTGCAACGCTGATGAGGGAGACCCGGGGGCTTTCATGGACCGCGTAGTTTTGGAAAGCGACCCACAGCAAGTGATAGAAGGGATGGTTATCGCCGGTTATGCTGTTAGTGCCCGAGAGGGGTTTGTATATATCCGGGCTGAATATCCGCTGGCGATTGAGCGGCTGAAAGTCGCCTTGGAGCAAGCGGAGAACTTGGGGCTACTAGGAGATAATATCTTGGGCAGTGGTTTCGACTTTCATATAGAGATAGCCCAGGGAGCAGGTGCTTTTGTCTCCGGTGCAGAGACGGCTCTCATGATGGCAATAGAGGGGAGACGGTCAATGCCAAGACCGCGTCCACCGTTCCCCGTTGAATCAGGCTTATGGGGAAAGCCGACCTTAATCAACAATGTGAAGACATATGCTTGTGTTCCGCTAATACTTGGGCACGGGGGAGGCTGGTTTGCGAGTATCGGCACTGAGGGCAGCAAGGGCACGGCACTGTTCGCTCTGGCTGGCAAAACGGTTAACACCGGACTGGCGGAAGTAGCTATGGGCACAACTCTACATGAGCTCATCTTCGATATCGGTGGTGGTATCCGGGGAGAGAAGCAGTTTAAAGCGGTGCAAATTGGCGGTCCTTCGGGAGGCTGCTTGCCGGAAAGCATGTTACAGACACCGGTAGATTTTGATTCGCTCCGCGAAGCTGGGGCGATTATGGGCTCCGGTGGCGTGATCGCTATGGATGAGGATAATTGCATGGTTGACGCTGCCAAGTTCTTCCTTGACTTTATTCAAAGCGAATCCTGTGGCAAATGCTCAACCTGTCGACTGGGGACGAAACAGATGCTGGATATGCTGGAGGACATTACCGCCGGAAAAGGCAAGATCGAGGACATAGACTTGCTCGTTGAACTGGGGGAAGATATAAAGGACGGCTCATTGTGTGGCTTGGGCAAAACAGCGCCCAATCCGGCTCTGACTACAATTCGCTACTTCCGTGATGAGTACGAGGCTCATATTGTCGAGAAACGTTGTCCAGCACGGGTATGCAAGGAGCTTACCGCCTATTACATTCTCCCCGAGAAGTGCGAGCGTGGCTGTGAGCATTGCGTCCTAGCCTGTCCGGTAGAGGCAATCGGCAACACTGAGAAAGGGATAAAGGTCATTGACCAGACCAAGTGCACTAAATGTGGCAGTTGTGAATTGGTCTGCCCGCCAGAGTATAATGCAGTCGTGAGGCTGTCACCGGTGAGCTCAGTACCATCCCCGGAGGTCAAGAAGCCCAAGAAACGCCACAAGAAGGGGACGAAGTGACAACAACGATTGTAGTAGCCGGAAAAGGTGGTGTTGGCAAGACAGCTATCGCTGTATTGCAGATAAGTCCATTATCTGGAAAAGGTAGCTGAGGCAGAGTCAGAAAAGGAGAGGGAGTCATGAAAAGTGGGCAGATTGACCAGCTTTGCATAGATTGGCTAAGGGAGAATTATGGGGAAGAGCTCGCCTTGGAATACCAAGGCTGCTCGCTAGTAATTCCTGCATCCAATTCTTATGAGCTCAATAGGGCCTTGGGTACTCTAAGGCAAGTACTGTGTATCGCTTTCAGGCCGGAGGAATCCTTTGGAACCACAGATTATCATGAGGCTAGAAAGAAACTCGGTTTGCCGGAGGACCAAATCAGGGTTCCAGACGTTTTTGTAAGAGCTTTTGACGAGACTAGCAGGGGAAATGGAAAGCCAGTGAGCAAGCCGCAAGATTATGGAGCCTGCTGCACATCTGTCGCGGTAGAGGCCAAATCCGACAGGAGAGCGAGAACACCATGATAACAAGAGTCACCAGCCAAGATTTCGAAGATAAGGTATTGAAATCAGACTTACCGGTGTTTGCCTGTTTCACCACATCGTGGTGTCGTTCATGTTTTGCCCTTTGTCTGGTCATAGAAGATCTGGCCAGACATTATAAGCAAAGAATAAGGTTTGTTGAGGTCGATGCTGAAGATGCACCTGAACTGGTGGAAAGGTACCATCTCAGGGCTTTGCCAGCCGTACTTCTCTTCAAGGGCGGCAAACCAGTAAAGAAGTTGCTGGGCTTCCGGTCGAGGGCGCCATTGAAGAACTTGCTGGACATGCTGGCAGCAAGAAAGCAAGAAGACGTATGAATACTGAAAGGGGCACAAGATGGTAATAGACGTTACAGATCAGAGTTTTCAAGAAGAGGTTTTGAAATCTGACGTGCCTGTTGTGGTGGACTTCTGGGCACCATGGTGTGGCCCTTGCTTGATGATTTCCCCAATAACTGAAAAACTGTCAAACGAGTACAAGGGCAAAGTCAAATTCTGCAAGCTGAATGTGGATGAAAACCCACAAGCAGCTCGAAAATACCAGGTCATGAGCATACCGCTACTATTATTCTTCAACAGCGGTGAGATGGTGGATGAGAGCCTTGGTGCTGTTCCCGAGA
>JACNFS010000227.1:5420-8207 GCA_014384515.1 Dehalococcoidia bacterium
TCTGCTCACACAATTCTATAGAGGTTTTCTTGATGCCGGAGATTTATACCAGAGACTGAAAGAATTCCAAGAGCAAGGCAAACAATTCCTGTTGAAAGAAGCGCAAGCAAGATTAGAGAGTTCATTTAAGAGAAAAAAGGTCCCATTAAGGTTTGAGCAGGGAAGCGATGGCACATTAACTGTTAAATTCCTCGAGGAGAAGGAAATTGAAGAAAAGGCGGAAGACTTAGTACTTGAATTGAGTTCCGATAACTTTGATGAAGCAATTAACAAGCATCCATTGTTAGTCATCGACTGCTGGGCGCCATGGTGCGCTCCGTGCCGGATGGTAGCTCCTGTAATTGAGGAATTGGCTAGAGATTATCAGGGGAAAATTACCTTTGGTAAGCTAAATATTGATGAAAACCCAACCATAGCGATGAGATATCAGATTATGTCCATCCCTACGCTTTTGATATTCAAAAACGGTCAGCTTGTTGAGCAGAAAATAGGAGCCATGCCAAGGACAGTGCTAGAACCTGAGTTAGCAAGGTATACCGAGTCGGAGGATGAAAAGGAGACGTCATGAAAGTTTGTATCGTAGGTGTTGGAGATGGTGGCGCCGTAGCGTCACTCCAGAACCGCCGCGTGGATAGCAATGCACAGATTGATGTCTTTGGCAAAAGAGCCGACCTTGGATGTCCACCGCGTGAGATGCCCTTAGTGTTGAGCGGGACTGTTGCCCGCTGGGATGAATTAATTCGCGGCTTATGCGCTACATCATTCTATGAAAAGCGAAACATAAATATCAACTTAAGTACTGAAGTTAGTGATATTCTAAGGTGGTAAAAGCGCATTATAGCTGGAGGTGAAAGGCGTGGTAGCGTAGAGAGTAAAAAGGTGTCCTCGGTGCGGTGGTGACATGTTTATCGATAGAGACCTGGATAGCTGGTGCATTTGTAGGCTTCCCTTGAGAAGCTGATGATTGGCTAACTGATGCCAAGGGAGTGGGGATTACCAACACTGCGAGAAAAGGAGCGGATGATATGTCGGAAATAAGACAAGACCCTACAACCAAGGAATGGGTAATAATTGCTCCAGAGAGGGCTAAACGCCCACAGCATATGCCCAAGAGAATGCTTGCCCACGAGCTACCAAGCTGGGAGGAATCATGTCCCTTTTGCCCGGGTAACGAAAGCCAAACACCGGATGAAGTCTTGAGATTCCCCCCATCAGCTCAAGGCTCAGCCTGGGAAGTAAGAGTCGTACCTAATCGGTTCGCTGCGCTGAGTCTGTCTGGTAATCTTACCCGGAGGGAAGAGGGGCACCTTTTCCGCAAGATGGATGGCGTTGGGGTAAATGAGGTAATCATAGAGACCCCTTCTCATAACACCCCCATAGCTTTGATGACACGCGAGCAAGTAGAAAAGGTGCTAGTAGCCTATCAGCAAAGGTACAATACTTTAAAAGAGAATCGGCAACTGAAGTTCATTACCATTTTCAAGAACCATGGTTGGGCATCGGGGACATCGTTGATACATCCTCACTCGCAATTAGTTGCCACGCCTCTCGCCACTACGTACTATCGCCGAAAATTTGACGTTGCCGTTGATTACTATGACAATGTCGGCAGGTGCCTCTACTGTGATTTAATCGCTGAGGAATTAAGGAGGGGTGAGCGGATTATTGCTGAGACCAAAGAGTTCATTGTTCTCCATCCTTTCGCCTCGCGTGTACCTTATGAAACATGGATTATTCCTAAGAGGCATTGTGCCTCCTTTGGTCTGTGCCCAGCAACGGGCCTTACCGAACTATCTACGGTGTTAAGGGATACTCTTCTCTGCCTACATCGGGGACTTGACAATCCAGCTTTCAACTATATGTTTGATACGAGCACTACTGAGGACGAAGAGGATCCGTACTACCACTGGCATATAAGGATAGTGCCGAGGCTGACCACCATTGCTGGCTTTGAAATGGGCTCAGGCATCTATATAAACACAGCATTGCCTGAAGATACAGCAAAGGTCATTAAAAAAATGCTTAACTCCCTTAAAAAGGGAGCTCCGTACCCAGATCAACATGCTTTAAGCGACACAATGGCTACCGGAGCCTAATCAGATACGTGGGACTAAACAAAGTAGATGAAAGGAGGGGGCAAATGGCAGAGATAGAGATCACTTGTCAAGTATCCTGCCAGAAATGCGGCTGGAATACAGGGGCAACGATATTTGCCGATGAGGCAAACGTGTTGGAGGGAGTTCTCCAGTTTATCAAAGAATGCTCGCCTCAGCATTCAAGCTCAGAGCTTGCTGGCGAACTGCTAGTTGTATGGGGGCCCTTGGAATTAGAAAGACCCTAAAAGAGAGCTTGTGCAAATTGGCAGGCTGGAAAAAGCGTAATTTTGGATAAGGAGGCTGATATGGAAGAAAGAGATGTAGTCATAATTGGCGCGGGCCCCGCCGGATTGTCGGCATCGGTCTTCACCCAGCTCGACGGCTGGAGCACGCTGGTCATCGAAGGCAACTGGGTCGGTGGGCAAGGTGCCATCGCCTATACAGTAAGCAACTACCCCGGTTTCCTACCCGGAGACGGCAGTATATTGATGGACAACATGGAGAAACAGGTTACTTCGACCCCTCCGTCAGGAGTCGGCGCAGAACTACGGAGGGAAAGGGTTATTAGCCTTAAGGCTGAGGATAAGGTTGTGACTACAGAGGAGAACGAATATAGGGCGCAGACTATCATCCTTGCCACTGGTAGCACTATGCAAAAGCTCGGGGTACTGGGTGAGGAGAGGTTTGCCGG
>JACNFS010000140.1:0-4657 GCA_014384515.1 Dehalococcoidia bacterium
GTTGAACAATGCATTTCCATAGATAGTAAAGAGGCAGATATGCTTTTCTATGACGCCCTGCTCACTTCGTCATCTGCTGATGAAGTGTTGTCTGACATAGGAGATGATGATATCACCATTCTGATGTATACCGCGGGAACTACTGGACGACCCAAAGGCGTGCCACTAACGCATGACGGGTTCGTTAGTTATATTCTAGATAATGTAGACCCGGCCAACCCAGATATAGAGGAGAGAAACCTTCTCACAGTGCCTCTGTATCACGTAGCCGGCATTCAGGGGATGCTAGCCGCCATATACGGTGGCCGGACCCTGGTATTAATGAGGCAGTTTGAGGTCAAGGAATGGCTCGAAAATGTACAACGGGAGCGAGCTACCCGAGCAATGCTGGTGCCAACAATGCTAAAGACTATTATAGACTACCCGGATTTTGAGGACTATGACTTGAGCAGTCTACAAGTAATAACCTATGGTGCAGCCTCGATGCCACTTGAGGTCATTAGCAAAGCTATGAAGGTAATGCCCTGGGTGAGGTTCATTAATGCCTTTGGGCAAACGGAAACCGCCTCGACAATAACAACTCTGGGCCCAGAAGACCACATTATTGAAGGAACCGAAGAGGAAAAGGAGAAAAAGCTGAAGAGACTTGCCCAGTCAATCGGCAAGCCATTACCCGACGTGGAGGTGAAGATTGTTGATGATGAGGGGAAAGAATTGCCTCCGTTTGAGGTCGGGGAGATTGTGACCAGAGGCCATCGGATAATGACAGGCTACTGGCATGACGAAGAAAAGACAGCGCAGGCCTTCACCCCCGATGGATGGCTAATCACCGGCGACAGGGGATGGGTAGATGACGAGGGATATATATTCTTGGCTGGTCGTGGCGATGATATGATTATTAGAGGGGGTGAAAACATCTCACCAGAGGAAGTCGAGGATGTGCTTCATTCTCATCCCAAGATAGAGGAGGCCGCAGTGATCGGTGTGCCGGACTCAGAGTGGGGACAACAGCCCAGGGCTATTGTAGTACTCAAGAAAGGGGAAGCCGCTAGCGCCGAAGAGATTATGGAACATTGCCGCTCCAGGCTGGCAGGCTTCAAGCGTCCCAGGTCGGTAGTATTCGTTGATTCACTGCCACGTAATTCTATTGGCAAAGTGCTTAGAAAGACACTTCGCGAACAATATGGAGTGTCTTAGGCTTTGGAATCCAAAGCCTTTGAGACTAGAATACTTCAGGAGGTTGAAACAAGGATGGCCAATCAGATAGGCAAAAGATATCTTTGCAAAAAGTGTGGCGCAGAGTTTATTGTTACCAGAGCCGGTGATGGTACACTAACCTGCTGTGGTCAGCCAATGGAACTGAAGAAATAGCCCTATCAAACGTGGGCTTTGGCAAAGTGAATGAGGAGACAACGTGATGAATCAACTAGGTAAGAGGTTCAAATGCCCAGTTTGCAGCACCGAGGTGCTCTGTACCAAGGCTGGTGAAGGCGCAGTTACCTGCTGCGGTCAGGAAATGGAACTTCAAGTGCCGCGGCCTTTGCCTTCGTCTGACTAAGCGAGTGTAGGCGTTGCAGCAATCGGGAATTGCTGGGTCAAGGCGAAGACGAGTTCAGTTGATATTTTATTGAGGAAGTCATCATTGCCTAAAGGTCTTTTCTCCACACAATTTGCCCGCCGACTATAGTCATTTCAACCTCCAAGTCCTTAATATCCCCAGGGACGACTTCGGTAGGGTCACCACGCAATACTATAAGGTCGGCAAGCTTGCCTGGCACTATGGAGCCCTTAATAGCCTCTTCAAAACATGCATAAGCGGGGCACTGAGTATACATCAGCAGTGCTTGTAAGGGCGATATACTCTGTTCAGGAAAGAAGTATTGCCCAGTCTCTGTCATTCGGGAAACGGCGGCATAGATACCGATTAGCGGATTTGGGGGCACCACTGGACAGTCTGAACTGGCTGCCACCTTGAGCCCAGCCTTAATAAGGGTGGCTACAGGATATAGATGCTTGAGTTGCCCATGTGGCACTGTTTTGAGATACCTTTGGCCACTGTAGTAGATGAAAGCTGGCTGGGTAACCACAACGGCCTCGAGCGAGGCCAGTCGTTTCGCGATTTCTGGAGTGCATACCGAGCAATGCTCGACACGATGGCGATGGCCTGCGCGAGGTAACTTCTGGAGAGCATATTCCAAAGCCGAGCAGGCCGCCTCTATTGTAGTCTCCTCAATGGCATGCAGAGCAACTTGTAAGCCCGATTGGTGAATCTCAAATACCTTCTGGTTTAGCTCTACCTGAGGGGGATTAAGCTGACCTCTGGTCTCGTCCAAGATTATTTTTATTGCCCCCAGGCGGAGTTGGCTATCGCCTGTTCTGGAAGCGAAGCCTTGCTCTTGACACTGGCTGAGAGCTTCCGCTCCCAGCATCATATTGACTCTAAGTCGCAACTTCTTCTGGCGCTTCCAGCGCTGGAACATTTGCCAGCGTCGGAGATCGTTATGCGGAGAAGCGTCCTGTATCGAAGTTATACCCAAGGACAGAAGTCTTTCGTTTGCCAGGTCCATCCCCTGTTCCAGCTCGCTATCATCCAAGGGCGGCACTACCTTTGCCAGATAATCGCTCATGCCATAAAGCAAGCCGTTTGGCTCGCCGGTTTCTAAGTCTCGCTCAATCATACCACCAGGTGGCTCAGGAGTTTCGATGGAGATACCGGCAAGTGCCAGAGCCAGACTGTTCAGGACATGAGCATGTCCTGAGCGGTGAGTCAGTTTGATGGGATGGGAAGTCGTAGCCTCATCCAGTTCCCAGCGGGTGGGATGGCGTTTCTCGGCCAAGTAGAACTCGTTGTAGCCCCTAGCTCTTATCCATCTTCCTAATGGCAAATCCTCAGATAGCTTCCGAAGCTTGCCTTGAATATCGGAGATGGAATGCACCGCAGGTGGGCTCAGGTCGGGAGTAAGCAAGCTTTCAGCAAAGGCAACCAGATGGCAATGGGCATCGTTGAAACCAGGAAGAACTGTCTTGCCGCGGCAATCTATAGCCTTCGTTCCGGCACCTCTCAGTTCATTGATAGCCTCGCTCCCTGATATCCTCACTATCTTGCCGTTTTGAACAGCAACTAGCTCGGCTTTGGGGGAATGAGGGTCCAACGTTAGCACGTTGGCGTTGTAGAGGATGAGGTCGGCAGTTAAGTTGGCCATAATCTACGCACTACCTCAGTCCAGCCATGAGAGCGATGATCTTCGGAATAATGTAGGTTGCCAGGTCACGTCTGGAGCCGCCGCAAAGGATAGTTATTAGTCTACCGCGGCAGACTGTGTCAGCGGCCGACTTGATTATTTTGGCAATTTCTAGATGACAGTCCTTTGTCAATCCCTTGTCGCCATATTCCCCTCGGGTAGCATCATAGCCGAACTCCCAGAATATGAGCTCAGGACTGAAAACGCTTACTGTCGGCACGAAGGCCTGCCTGATTCTTTCAAGGTAACCTTTATCATTTATTCCATAGAGGATGGCAACATCGACATTGCTATTACCATCACAGTGGTCCTGAGAGCAGAAGCAGATATGAAGTACTTCTTTATCTTGACCGAAAATATCTCTGGTGCCATCGGCATGATGGCTATCGGTATCCACTATGGCAAATCTTGTTACCCCCTTTTCTCTTAGTGTGGCTATAGCTACGGCAGCGCCGTTAAAGTAACACATCCCGCCAAAGTAGCTTCTGCCAGCATGATGGTCACCAAAGCCTGTGAAAACGAAGGCATTATCGATGTTTCCCAGGTTTATCTGTTCAGCGGCCTGAACAGTTCCCCCAGCCGAGTATGAAGCCGCCTCGAAATACCCAGTGTTTTTCACCGAGCCTATCATGCCCTTTGAGTGCACCTTTGACAACATGTCCTCAGTCACCGGCTGCACATAATTGGTAGCATTTGCAACTTGGTAGACGCCGTCGTAATAATGGACATTCTCTTTATCCAAGATATTTATCAGAGCCTGGGGGAAATCACTTAATCTCTGGCCCTGAAAGTAAGGTAGGAAGATACCAGTTCTTTTCTTTGAAAGCATTTCTGTTTTCGAGAGAGAGGGTAGCGTTCATCAGACTTGGGGGCCCAAGTGCGATGTTTCGACTAAGACGTTACTCTCTTACTTTTTCCAGCCACGAGTTAAGCTCATTGTAGAAAGCCAGTGATTTCTCATCGGCAACGCGGGGCTGCATGAGATATGCTTCGGAAGGATGGTATAGCTGTTCCTCACCACAGGGATTCACGGCGAGCAAGGTATCTCTGATACCATCCCATTCTTCGTTCACAGGCAGGCCGACTTTTTGTAATGCTGGGTCCAGGGTAGCGTCAATCAAAACCAACCTTCCATCTATGTCCACCTTGCAGGCAAGGTGATAGCTTATGGGCATGGCTTTGGCTAGCTCCCTCAGTTCCGGAGGATAAGGAAGTTGAAACTCATCCCATCTGTAGGGATAGACCGCATATAAGACTTCCAGTCCAATTCTTTGATACATATTGCACAGCAGGAAATGTTTCGGCGTGCATGAACCACTGTTAGCTTTGAGCATGTCCACATATTGTTCAGGGCCGGTGAGGTCTGGAATTACGGCATACCGTATATCTCTTATCCTATAGTAGATAGCTATCCT
>JACNFS010000140.1:5178-8067 GCA_014384515.1 Dehalococcoidia bacterium
TCCGGTTTGTACTGCGAGCTCGCCGATTCTAATGGTGTCACTAAAGGGGAAGCGCCATCCCGGAGGACAGGGAGTGAATATATGTATGAACCTCGTTCCCTCTATTGCCTTTGCTTTTCTGACTTTTTCGTAAAGGTCCAGCGGATAGGAAGCATTGGTGGTGGCAACATAGGGGATGCCGTGCGCTTCCATTATCGCTGTGATATCTTTCTGGTTCTGCTGCTTGCCCAGGATAGGCGTAGTACCTGAAAGAGCGCCCAAGGGGGTGGAACCAGAGCGTTGATTACCGGTGTTCATGTAGCCTTCATTATCGTAGCAGATATAGATGAAATCGGTCTGTCTTTCAGCAGCGCCGCTCAGCGCCTGGATTCCTATATCATGTGTGCCTCCATCGCCGGCCATAGCAACTACAGTTAATCCCTTTTTGCCCAGAGCTTTCAACCCGGCGGCCAGGCCAGTAGCCGATGCCCCTGTGGAGGGAAAAGGGGTATTTACACAGGGGACATTGACAGATGTTATCGGATACATGCCGTGCAATACTGTGAGGCAACTGGCCGGCACCGTGACAATGACCTGCCCTTCCAGCGCCTTTAGAATATGACGATAGGCCAAAGATAGGGCACAACCAGGGCATGCTCTGTTGCCTGGTAGTAGATACTCAACTTCGGTCAGGTTGACTGCGTTGGTTTTCAATATACAAACCCTCTCAAATATGACATATCCATTCGGGATAATCGCTGGTCAGAGCGCCTTCTTTCACCAACCACAGCGATTTGTTTACTGCGTCTGCCAGCTCTCTGGCTTTGACATCGCGTCCACCCAATCCAACGATGAAGTTTCGTATTACTGCATTTACATGAGTTCCATAGAGAGCTGACTTGATTTCTGAGCAGGTAGCTCCTTCCAACCCATAGCTGATGTTTTTGTCAAAAACCAGGATAAGACGCGATTTCCTCAATGCCTTCACCAGATCCCCTTTAGGGAATGGTCTGAAAACTCGCAAGCCTAAAACACCTACCTTGTGGCCTTCTTCCCGAAGCATGTCTGCGGCCACCAGTGCCTCCATCGCCAGGCTGCCCATAGCTACAATAACTATGTCAGCGTCATCCAGTCTGTCTTCCCAGAGCATACTGGAGTAGCTTCTTCCGAATTGCTCACCGAATTCCTGGCCCACCCTAGCTATCGTTTCTCTCGAGTTTCGGATGGCCTCCTGGAGGAGATACCGCAGTTCCATATATCCATGGCAGAGCGTGCCTTCAGCATTGACCCTGGGATTTGCCAGAGTTACAAGGTTATAATTCTTGGGGTTGGCCGGGTCAAGTATCGTGTGGGGTTTGTACGAGGGTAGGAATCTATCCACATCCTCCTGCGATGGAACATCCACCGGCATTTCAGTGTGGGACAAGATATAACCATCGTAGCAAACCATAACAGGCACATAGACTGTCTCAGCAATCTTGTAAGCCTGAATCACCGAATCCAATATCTCCTGGTTGTTTCGAGCATATATTTGTATCCAGCCAGTGTCCCGTTGGGATATAGAGTCCTGCTGGTCATTGAGTATATTCCAGGGCGCTCCGATGGCACGGTTAACGCAGGCGAGGACCACTGGGAGACGTGCTCCGGCAGTCCAATGCAGCATCTCATGCATGTAAGCCAAACCATGCGAACTGGTGCCAGTGAATGTTCTAGCTCCCACCATAGAAGCCGAAGCGCACACCGCAAGGGCGCTGTGCTCACCCTCAACAGCAATATATTCAGCAGTGAGTTCCCCTCCTTCTACAAATTCAGAGAGGGTTTCGGTGAGCGGTGTCTGGGGGGTAATTGGGTAGGCAGCAATCACCTGGATACGGCTCAGTTTTGCTCCATGGGCTGCAGCATTATTGCCATCAAGTATCTGTATGTCAGCTTTGCTATCTGTTTTTTTGTTTATCAAACTAACTTGGTTCGTCCTAATCAGGACGAAACTCCTCTTCATTTACCATGGTTATAGCGTCTGCAGGACATACCCGCGCGCATATTCCGCATCCTTTGCAGTATTCCAGGTCTATACCGACGGGCATGGTTTTGCTGATGACACCGTCCGGGCAATAGAGCCAGCACAGAAAACAGGTAGGCTTGTTCTGCCTGGCAGGAATGCACTTCTTCTGGTCTATCACCGGAAATGAGTCACGCCACTCGCCCGTCTTCCCTGCTTCACCAATAGCCGGTGATGATTCATCACATATATGCTGGCAACTTCTGGTTCCCATGACTCACTATTATCTTGCTTTCTCCAGTTTGGTTATCTTGTAGGTCTTCATGATTGCGGTGAGATTAACATCCACAGCGTCGTTAGAGAATCTCTCCCGTATCACCTTTTCAATGCTTGCCATATCTACCATTTTAGTGGCACGGACGAACGCGCCCAATATGGCCGTATTCGCCAGTGTGAGGCCGGCAACCGTCAGCCCCAGTTCCCGGCATACTCTGGTGGCGTCAGCAGTAGCAATGTTGAAATCACCCTTAATGTTAAGCTCTTTTGGATGCTGCCAGGAATTCACCACCAGCCATCCTTTCCTACCCAGCCCAGCGGTTACTTCCTGGTATTTCAGCAGGGTGTGGTCTAGGACGACCACCACATTGGGCTTTTCCACCTGCGATACGACCCTGACCGGGTCCGTCGAAATTCTAGTTAATGCGCTTACCGGAACGCCTCTCCTTTCGGCGCCAAATGATGGCGCAGCGGTTACGCCCCGATAGCCTTTAATGTAGGCTGCTTCTGCCACTATCTTGGCGGCTGTTACAGCTCCCTGGCCACCTCGGCCATGCCATCTAATTTCATACGGTCTTGTGTTAGCAGAGGGTTTGTTCGCCATTCCAGTAATTCGGATGATTGATCGTTTCACA
>JACNFS010000037.1 GCA_014384515.1 Dehalococcoidia bacterium
TCGAACCTCCGACCTCAGCGTCCCGAACGCTGCGCGCTACCAGACTGCGCTACGCCCCGCCACCTAGTATTATAGGCGGCTTTAACTTCTGAGGCAAGAACTGTAAACTAGTGAGTGTGTGGCGATTCTCGCCTTTTCACCCTCACCTTAATCCTCTCCCATCAAGGGAGAGGAGAATTTCTGAGGGATTGTGGTGACTGGAATGAAGTATTGTGTTCTTATAATAGATGGTGCCGCCGGTTGGGCATTACCAGAGCGCGGTGGCAAGTCTTGCCTGGAGCTTGCCCACATCCCAAATCTAGATGCTATGGCTCGGGAAGGCGTTGTTGGACTGGTTCGGACTGTACCACCGGGGATGGAGCCCAGTAGCGCCTGCGCCTGCATGTCGGTGCTTGGCTACGACCCAAGGGAGTACTACCGGGGGAGGAGCGCCATTGAAGCCAGAAGCATGGGCATTCCCATAGCCGATGGCGAGGTCGTTTTCCGGTGCAATTTGGTCGCCGTTCGTGATGGCAAGATGTGGAGCTATAGCTCGGGTTACATCAGCACTGCCGAAGCTCAACTCCTTGTTTCTGCTTTGAATGAGACGCTTGGCAGCGACAAAGTGCGTTTTTATTCTGGCGTAAGCTACCGACATATATGCAAGATAAAGGGGCGGGAGGATACCCTTCTGGCTACATGCACCCCGCCACATGATATTCCGGATAAGCCCATCGCTGAGTTTCTTCCCCACGGCCAGGGCAGCGACCTGCTGAGAGACCTTATGGCGAATTCGCAAGCTGTGCTCAAGGAGCATCCGGTCAATATGGAACGGCAGGGTCGAGGTGATATTCCGGCGACAATGATCTGGCTCTTCTGGGGCAGCGGGAGAATACCTGACATGCCGCCGTTTGAGCAGGCCTACGGTCTCGACGCTGCCATGACATCTGGGGTTGACCTTCTCCGCGGCTTAGCCCAAATGGCAGGGATGGAAGTATTGGATATTCCTGGCGTGACCGACGGTCTGGACAACGATTACGCTGCCCAAGCAGAAGGGGCCTTGAAAGCGCTCGAGAGGCATGATTTGGTAGCTATCCATATTGAAGCGCCAGATGAGGCGGCCCATGCTGGCTCTGTTGATGGCAAGGTAGAGGCTATCCAGAGAGTGGATGTGGAGGTTGTGAGCCGAATACGCTCTTGGAATTCGGGGCCACTTCGAGTGCTGGTACTGCCTGACCATCCAACACCGATAGAAATACGGACCCATACTGATGAGCCGGTTCCGTTTGTGCTCTGGGGCCCAGGGTTTGCGCCCAACGGGGCGAAGAGGTTTACCGAGACAGAGGCCAGAAGCACGGGTGTTCTTGTTGATGAAGGCTATAACATTATGGGCAGGCTGACGCGCGTGCAGGCAAGTGGAAAACGCCTTGTGGATGGTTTAGAATAGGCAGACAGGGGATATGGCACTCGTAGTTCAGAAATATGGCGGCAGTTCGGTGGCTGATGGTGAGAAGATTAAGAATGTGGCCAGGCGCGTAGTTGAAGCCAGGGAGAAGGGGGATGAAGTGGTTGTGGTTGCCTCGGCTATGGGCGATACCACCGATGAGCTGATTCGGCTGGCCAGACAGGTTAGCCCTGAGCCGCAGGAGCGGGAACTTGATGCCTTGTTATCCACCGGTGAGATAGTTTCCAGCACGCTCCTTGCTATGGCATTGGCTAACCTGGGCTACAAGGCGGTGAGCTTGAGTGGTGCTCAAGCAGGCATTGAGACCGACGCCAGCCACAGCCGAGCTCGCATCCTTCGGATTGAACCTAAACGGGTCGTTGAGGAGCTGGAAAGAGGCAATATTGTCATTGTGGCTGGGTTCCAGGGAATAACTCAAGATATGGATATCACCACCTTGGGTCGGGGTGGCTCGGATACTACTGCTGTGGCTTTAGCTGCCAGCCTTAAGGCGAAGGTGTGTCAAATCTATACGGATGTTGAGGGAGTATATACTGCCGACCCTCGCCTGGTCCCTGAGGCGCGTAGACTGGAGGAGATTGCCTACGAGGAAATGCTGGAGCTGGCAACCTATGGCGCCAAAGTGATGCATGCTCGGGCGGTGGAGTTAGGCGAGGTCTATAATATGCCGATACTAGTGGCTTCCAGCTTCAGCGATAAGCCCGGTACTATTATTCATGGAGGGGTTTCGATGGAAGTAAGAAACAGAGTGCGAGGTATCGCCCATGACGTTGATGTGGCCAAGATCACTGTGGTTGCTGTTCCTGACCGACCGGGAATAGCTTCAGCTATCTTTGAGCCTTTGGCCAAGGCGAATATAAGCGTAGATACTATCGTTCAAAATGCCAGCATCAACAATATTACTGACCTGACGTTTACTGTAGCTCGGGGTGACTTGGATAAGGCGATGTCCCTGGCAAAACCGGTGGCAAAATCTGTTGGCGCCAGGGAGTGTGTCAGCGATTCAACGCTAGCCAAGGTTAGTATTATTGGTACTGGAATGCAGCATACCCCCGGCTATGCGGCTACGATGTTCCGCGTTCTTTATGAACAGGGCATTAATATCCAGCTGATTACTACCACTGAGATAAGGATAACGTGTATTATCGCTGAGGACAGGGTCGGGGATGCTGTCAGGGCATTACACAAGGCTTTCGAGTTGGAACAAGCCGGAATGTGATGTTACACACCGACTACTTCTTTTATACCGGATATTTCTTCCTTTAGTAAGCGCTCGATGCCATTCTTGAGGGTGAGAGTTGACATAGGGCAGCCTGAGCAGGCGCCGGTCAGTTTTACACTGACTATGCCGTCCTTGACATCCACCAACTCCACGTCTCCTCCGTCGGCACGAAGGCTCGGCCGGATCTGGTTTAGGACCTCTTCTACTTTATCTCGCACGCGTTCTCCTTTTTGCTTTTGACTTGTATTTGCTGAAGTAATAGGCTAACATAATTAGCTATTTTTGTCAAAGTGATTGGTTGGGTTAGCTGCAAATACTTGACATTTTTCACTTGTTTTGACACAGTGACTGCTATAAAATTAGCTGATTGCAAGTAGAGGCTGTGAGTGTTTCTTTTGATGTCAAATGTCAGAGTTTCCCCTTCGGACAATTTGCCGCTAATCTGAGTTTAGGAGACATTGATTGGTAAGGCAGTAACAGGGAAATAAGAATGCCCGACCGTGAAGAAGATAAGGACCGACTGAAACGAAAGGCGAGCCAGGAAGCTATTGCCTTGGCTATGCAGAGTCGCTGGCAGGAAGCAGTAGCTGTTAATCAGAGCATAGTCGAAAGCTTCCCTACTGACATTGACGCCTATAATCGCTTGGGTAGAGCTTTCATAGAGTTGGGTGATTTTGCCCGAGCTAAGGAAGCCTACGGGCGAGCCTTGGAGCTTGATTCCAATAACGTTATTGCAGAGAGAAACCTTCACCGGTTGTCCCTGTTGCCGGAGTCCCAGATGCCCGTGAAAGAAGAGCGCCGTGAGGTCGCCCCGAATCTTTTCATTGGTGACATGGGTAAGTCTGGGGTGGTAAATCTACAGAACTTGGCGCCTCAAGAGGTATTAGCCAGGATGACTGCTGGTAACCAGGTCTACTTGGAGGTAAGGGGACAGCAGCTTGTTGTACAAAATGAGGGAGGGGAGTATCTGGGGCGGGTTGACCCCCGGTACGGTTTTCGGCTGGCCAAGTTGATAGAAGGCGGCAATCAGTACACCGCGGCCATCGTTAGCCTTGATAATGATAGGGCAAAGGTTCTCATACGCGAGGTGTTTCAACATCCAAGCCAACTTGGGCGGTTGTCGTTCCCGGTGAAGGCCGTTGAGGGCTTTCACCCCCATGTCAAAGATACTCTTCTCAGACATGAGGCTATGGAGGAGGAAGCCCTTGACGATAGTGAAGATACCGAACTGGAAGAGGGTGAGCTCTTGCCCGAAGGTTTCTCTATATTTGAGGGGGTCACTCCTGTCGAAGAGGAAGCAACAGAAGAAGACCTGATGGAAGAGGACTAATCAAATGGAGATTGGAGTAGTTAAGCCGGTTGTCATTGAGGAGGAGATGAAAAGCTCCTACCTCGACTATGCTATGAGCGTCATAGTTTCTCGGGCCTTACCCGATGTGCGTGACGGCCTAAAACCAGTGCATAGGCGTATCCTCTATGCTATAGAGGAGTTAGGTCTCCGGCATACCGCTTCTTATAAGAAGAGTGCTCGCATAGTTGGTGAGGTTCTGGGCAAGTATCATCCTCACGGAGATGCCCCGGTATACGAAGCTATGGTGAGGATGGCACAAGATTTCTCTATGAGGTATAGACTTGTCGATGGGCAGGGTAATTTCGGCAGTATGGATAATGACCCGCCAGCAGCCATGCGCTACACCGAAGCGCGCCTGGCAAGAATTGCCGAAGAGATGCTGGTTGACATTGACAAGAACACGGTTGATTTCGTGCCTAATTTCGATGATAGCTTGAAGGAGCCGTCAGTTCTGCCGGCTAGGCTGCCCAATCTGCTGGTGAATGGCTCGTCAGGTATTGCTGTGGGTATGGCTACCAATATCCCTCCTCACAACCTCAGCGAGGTATGCGATGCCGTTAATTATCTCATCGATAATCCTGAGGCTGATGTTGACGAGTTAATGCGATTGGTGAAGGGTCCAGATTTTCCTACCGCAGGCATAATCTTGGGTCGCGAGGGCATTAAGAATGCTTATGCCAACGGACAAGGTAAGGTTGTGGTTCGAGCCAAAGTCACTGAGGAAAGCCTGAAAGGCGGGCGTGAGAGATTAATCATTACTGAACTTCCTTATCAGACCAACAAGGCTGCTTTAGTGGAGAGAATAGCTGAACTGGTCAAGGAGAGGAAGATTGACGGGATAGCCGAGGTTCGCGATGAATCGGACCGTCATGGTATGAGGGTGGTCATAGGGCTGAGAAAAGATGCTCAATCTACCAAGGTGCTCAACAACCTCTATAAGTATACACCAATGCAATCGTCTTTCTTCATTAATATGTTGGCCTTGGTTGATGGGCAGCCTCAGGTTATCAATCTTAAGGAAGCTTTGACTTGCCACATAGATTTTCGTCGGGAGGTTATCACTCGCCGCTGCCAGTTTGAACTGCAGAAGGCGAAGGACAGAGCCCATATTCTGGAAGGCTTCAGAATTGCTCTCGATCACCTGGATGAGGTTATTCAGACTATTCGGAGGGCGGAGACCGTCGATTCAGCTCGGACCAATTTGATGAAGAATTTCAGCCTGTCTGAAATTCAGGCACAGGCGATTCTGGAAATGCAGCTACGCCGTCTGGCGCGACTGGAGCAAAAGAAGATAGTTGATGAATACAGCGAGGTGGTTAAGACCATCGCTTATCTTGAAGACCTTTTGGCAAATCCGAAGAAAATACTCTTTCTTATTCAGCAGGATGTAACGGAGCTCAAGTCTAAGTACGGTGACCGTCGGCGTACTTTGATCCAGCGGCAGGAGGCCGAGGAGTTTCAGGAGGAGGACCTTATCGCCCACCAGAATGTCGTGGTTACGCTGAGCGAGCAGGGCTACATCAAAAGGATACCGGCTGCCACTTATCAGAAGCAACACCGGGGGGGCCGAGGTATTATAGGGATGGTGACGCGGGAGACTGACATGGTGAGACACCTTGTGGTAGCCGATACCCATGATAACTTGCTGCTGTTTACCAATCGAGGTAAGGTCTACCGGCTCAGATGCTATGACATCTCTCAGGACTTGTCCCGGACGACGAAAGGAACGGCTATAGCGAACCTGTTGCCTATTGACCCAAAGGAGCAGGTAACTGCCATGATGGTGGCAAAGGATGCTGCTCCCGGCTTGTTTATGGTTATGGCTACTTCCAAAGGGATAGTGAAGAAGACCAGCCTGGACCAGTTTGCTTCTGTCCGGAGCAGTGGGCTTATTGCCATGAAGCTCCAAGGTGAGGAGGAGTTGGTTGGAGCCAGTGTGGTCGCTGAAGCAGATAAGCTCATTCTGGTAACACAGAGCGGACAGGCTATCAAGTTTGGTGTAAGGGATTTGCGGACTGCCTCTCGGGCTAGCGGCGGGGTGCGTGGCATTAGACTTGATCCTGGTGACCGCCTGGTCGGCATGAGTACTATATTCCCCAATGCCCATCTGCTTACGGTTACGGAGAACGGCTATGGTAAGCGCAGCCGTGTAAGCACCTATCCTCTTCAGGCGCGAGGTGGCAAGGGGGTAGTTGGTCATAAGATTACTGAGAAAACGGGCAGAGTTATCGCAGGCAAGCTTGTTCCTACAGGTCAGCATATTATCATTATTTCGGCCAAGGGTATCGTCATCCGTGTACCCGTTGATGAAGAAGTTTCGCTTCTGGGCAGAGCTACCCAGGGAGTGCATGTAAATAGGCTTGATGAAGATGACAGGGTGGTTTCTATAGCTTATCTCGGGGTTGAGGAGGATGGGGAGAACGATAAGGCCGCGGCCGAATAAGGGCGCCTCTCCTATTTGCTAGCCATGGAAAAGGTACTCCAGATCTTACAGGAATTCGGCTTGACTTTTGTTCCTCTGTTTGTAGCCATGGATGCCATTGGTGTCTTGCCCATATTGCTTCCCCTGACACAGGACATGAAAGTTAGCGAGCGTAGGCGCGTGATACGGTTGGCTGTGTTGACTGCTTTGGGTTTGGGTTTAGGGTTTGTTGCCATAGGCAAAGGGATTTTCCTCTTTTTGGGCATTGAGGTTGCTGACTTTCTGATTGCCGGCGGGCTTATCCTCTTCCTCTTAGCCGCCAAAGATTTAATCACTGGCAAGATGATGGAGGCTGAGGCTTCGGTTGGGGCTGACATGATAGGGGTTGTCCCGCTGGGCACCCCTCTGGTAGTCGGGCCAGCGGTGCTTACTACTCTGTTGATACTCATTGACCTGTACTCCATTGTTATCGTGATAGTTTCTTTCATCGTTAACTTGGCGATAGCTTGGCTACTTTTTGCTCAGGCTAACCGGGTAGTGGCTTTTCTGGGCCAGGGGGGAGTCAGGGCAACATCTAAGGTAGTCAGTCTCTTCTTGGCAGCTATTGCCATAAAAATGATTCGTCAAGGTGTTCTGGGGATTTTGGGATGACCCTTTCGGCCTTTGTTCTGGACGTGGTTCATAACGAAGCTGCATTGAAAGACGGGAGAGCATCTTCTAAATGAAGCTTATCTTTATCCCTGGTAGCGGCAATACTGGCTTAGTATGGCATTATCAAGCTGAACATTTCGCCGACTCCGAAGCTATTAGCCTCCCCGGTCATCCTGAAGGCGAGCCTTGCACCAGCGTTGAAGATTATGTGGATTGGCTTCATCAGCATGTTATAGGTCAAGGTTATTCTGAGCCTATTCTGATTGGCCATTCTTTGGGCGGCGCTGTCGCTCAGACATATGCTTTGAGCTACCCCGAGGATGTTAAAGGTCTTGTCCTTATTGGCACCGGAGCCAGATTGAGGGTGAGGCCTGACTTTCTCAGCTTGTTGGAAGCAGGCGTTGACTACCCTCCTGCCTGGTTTAGGACTTTCGTTGAACCCTTCTACGACCGAGTGGCCCCGGGGCTAAGAGAGAGGGTGGTTAACAAAGTGACTGAGGTAGGAGCTCGTGTGCAACTGAATGATTTCAGGTGCTGTGACAAGTTTGATATTATGGACAGAGTCCACCAGATTGATGTTCCAACATTGGTTATTTGTGGCACTGAGGACGAGATGACACCGCCCAAATATTCTCAGTATTTAGCCACAAAAATCAGTGGCGCCAGGCTGGTCATTATTGATGGTAGCACTCACTTCGTCTTCATGGAAAAACCCGAGGAAGTCAACCAGGCCATTGAGGAGTTTCTAAATAGCCTTTAGGGCCGTATAACATCGGTCTGTGCTCGGGCCTTATTCAGATAAGAGGGCTTGGCTCTAGAATCAGCCAATTT
>JACNFS010000133.1 GCA_014384515.1 Dehalococcoidia bacterium
GTGGATTCTTGGTGAAGTTAAGCCCAACGACTTTCTCCGGCCTTCCAGTCGCTTTGGCTAGCTGCGTAATCCAGGGCGCAGCAGTAGTCGTTGCCAGGATTGCCTGCTCGTGGCACTTGACGTCACACTTCTTGAAAACCTCTGTCTTTAGAGCAATATCTTCGGAGACGGTCTCCAAGACTAAATCAGCGTTCGAGGCTTGCTTGGCATAATCCTGACTCAAATCAGACACGATGACCTTGAAGTCAGCCTTCGAGAAAAGCTCCTGCAGCTTCGCCTTGAGTTCTCCCTCACCGATAATGGTAATTGTACGTATTGTCATCTTTGCCCTCCTGCTACGAATTGGACAGCTCTTCCATTCCTCTATCTAAATCGAGGTGGGAATTCAGCTGGCCGCCTGTAGGCCAGACCAGCCTTATTTGGTAATTCTTGCCCAATCTTTGGCAATCTCTATTCTCTTATCAAGGTCATATGCTGCTCTTACAAGGATTTCGTTTGTCTGAGGTGAACCGGCTGCATTTACTGCCCAGCCCAGAAGGTACCCTGTGAATCGTGACGCACCAACCTCCTGGGCAAGGCTGAGCACTCTCAGCCGTTCTTCCGTCGTAAAATCATTACTACCATGCAAATAAGTATCCATGTACTCCTTTGTAGCCGGATTCTTATAGTCAAGCTCTGTCGGCATTGTCACTATTATCCCTCCCGCTATATCATGAAGAGCTGCTAAATGATGCCCGGCTTGACTTCTTATATAATTAAGGCCTGAATTAGCAATAAGGGCGTCAGGCACCCAAACACCGCTTGGATGCTGGTACCCAGCCTCTGCGGCACCCAAAGCGCATCCGTAGGCTACTTCAGCTTGCATCATCATCTCGGTAAGTTTGTCTCTTATATGGGCAACTGTCATGTCCAGTCCATTTACTTGCGCCGTTAAGGCTATAATACCGATAAGCATATCGGTATGTCCTGCCAAACAAGCGCACTTCGACTGACGGTGTATCGAGGCAAAATAGGATGGTACTCGGTCACACATATCCCACTCCCCACAAAGAAAGACGCGTTCCCAGGGGACAAACACGTCGTCAAATACCGTCATGGCTTCAACACCGCCTATGGCGGAGCCAATCGCACCCTCCATATCCATGGGCTGTTTTGGCGCAGGTGCTGGCCTGGCTATAAAGGTAATACCTTTTGTGTCGATTGGGACAACGAATGAGACCGCAAAATCTCGGCCTTCCTCAGTCATCGACCGGCACGGAACAACCAGTATCTCCTGGGTAGCCGGCCCGAATGATGTGTGGACCTTGGCTCCCTTGACGACAATACCTCCCTTGTTCCTATCTACAATTCGCAAATCTGTAAGTGGCTTTTGTTGATGTGACTTGAGGCTGCGGTCACCCTTTGGGTCCATCATGCCCCAGCAACAGTCGACATCGTTCTTTTGTATGTATTTGACGTATTCCGCAAATCGTTCATGATAAGATGTCTTGTATTTTTGATCTGTATCATATGTCGCCGCCCACAGTACCGACATAACATTAGAGCCACACCACGCACAAATGCGGCGAGATGTTACTTCCCTCGTGAGCTTTGCCTTTATGATGGCATCTTCCTTGCTAGTCTGAAGATGCAAGTTCAACCTCCTAACAGGTTCATCAACTAATGGAGAATGAACAGCGGAAAGATGCTTATACTCACTGTCAAAAGCAAAATCACGTGTTGCTCCAAGTAAATTCAATGTGGACCGGAATAGCGGATCATCCCAGACCCTGTCTACCTTCTTGCCTAACATAAATACATTGGGTTTTGCCTCCTTTAGCCTTTCAAGGCACTCGTCTCTCGTTTTTATGGCCATCTCTAAACCTCCTTAAATCCAAACTGAAGTTCGTGTCCCAATCATGATAATCTTCATGCAAGGCTCTAATGAGACCGCTGGAAAAGTCGACCTGTTTGACCAGCTTATTCTAACTTGTCAGCAAAGGTCGCTTCAAAGCCTTCCCTTTTTGGCCCGGAGATAATCGTCAACAACAAGTTGGCCCAGCCTGTGGGGAGCGGTGAAAAAAACTCTGCCCAGGTTCTTTCTGGCCATGGCTGAGGCTAGCTGCTTGAGATGCGGAGTCTCATCCAGCATTATGATATTCAAGCCTATGTTGTGCTGCCTGTAGAGCAAAGCCTCGTCCATCACACCGACAACGGCTCTTTCGAAACCTACGTATTTGCCATCTTCGGCGTTTGGCTCAGTGTCAGTTATCAGATAGGCCTGCCTGTCTCCCATCTCATTTCTAGCGGCCTTTAGAAAGTCCCGCATTGCGCTTCTAATGTCGGTGAAGCCGCCACTCAGCATCTCATTGACTATCCCCCACGGTGGAATCTCTTTCACCCGCACTGAAAACACAAAGACCTTAAGGGAGTCCTTTGGCTCCCTTCGAATCAGCTCAGAGAGAGCCAGGGCGGTCTCCATTGCTGCTTCCAGCTTGTAACCGCTTCTCATTGAGCCGCTCTTATCGATTAAGAGGCCAGCGTACAGCCTTGACTGGTGGACATCCTCGTGGACCACAAGGTCACCCAGTTCTAGGTCCAGGCGGCCGCTTCTTTCCAAAGCATTGATTGCTGTCCTTTCAATGTTGACCAGGGAGTAATCGTCTCCAGCCTCATAGTCCCTGGTATATGCCGCTAGCTCTGAACCAAAGCCTGTTTCTTCGACGGAGTGGGAGCCCAGCTCTTTCCCGCTGAGGCCTTGCAGGATCCTCTCTAAAGCGTTGCTGGCAAGCCTTCTTGCGCCCGTTGAGGTTATGTTCACCTTTCCATCTTGGATGTCAATATAGCCTTGCCTTTTGTATTCCTCCAGAGCCTGCCTGACATCCTCTTGGCTGGTGTCTTGGGGTTTCCACCTCAGGGCCCCGATCTTTTCTTCCAGACCCTTCCTGGCTTCATCTCCCAGCATGCTCTCCCGTATCTCGTCTATCCCTTTGCCCTGCAGAATGTCGTCCATTGCCTCGTAGGAAGCGTTCTCCTCCAGCCCCTTCAGTTCCCTCTCGTATTCTTGCAACCTCTGCGTGTCCTGTCTCAGTCTTTGCTCCGCGTATTTGCTGGACTTCCGGCCTATGCAGCTGTCCTCGTTTTGCTGGGCCCGCCTCAAGATGTCCTGAAGGGAGCGGTCTCCAGAGTAGGCGATTTCCCTGAGGAATTCTCCCTCCGGCTTTATCTCGCATCTCGTGCAATACTCAGTTTCCATCTCTATCCCTTGAACTTACGAGGAATAAATAACGGCCCTGCCTTCGATTCGTCGAAAGTGCCGTCGTGCACGCAGATGTTGGCCAGCATCTCCACGGCAGAGTAGTTGCACTCATCCGCAATCCCAGCTTCATCACTATTACACAGCTTTCTCTCGGGCTCCCCAAGAAGCGCTTGGTTCACTTTGTCTGGAGTCACCTTGCTCATCCAATTCACGGCTTTCTTCAATTCGTCGTACCGTGACACAACTGGCCAGGGGACTTGGCCGCAGGCGGCGTCCAGTTCTTCGGAAGACAGCAGTAAACTCAACTCCGCACCCAGCTTTTGTCTATCGCAGTTGCCCAGCAACCCGGCCTCGCTCCGCATATCCTCGAATACGTTCCACATGAAATCTGCGGCAAGCTCGTCTCCAAGCTTGAAGGTCTTCCTCGGGTTGTCAAAGTCTATGATATCAGTCCTGAGCCCAACCCGCCCTCTGAGAGCTAGCCTCAGGCCGTAGTAGGCGTGACGCAGGTTAGCAATCCACATGTTTTCCATTTCCACGCTGGCGTAAGTGTGGTCAAGGGCTCTGTTGGTGGCCCTTATGCTTGCCTTGCTTTCGACGTAAGGGCAAATCCTGCTATACCGGACTGCCTTATTGACGATGTCCATAATCCACCAAGGGGCCGCCACTCGCCTGCTTATCTCTTCTACTGTGGAGTATGGTGGCTCTTCAGCCTGGATGCCGGCAGTTTGACCAGTGCGAATTCTGAACGTCTCCTTGAGCATTATCTCCCTTTCGACATCTTCCTCAGGCAGATCCATGTAAACGGTCTCCAACCTGTCTAGGAGCGGCCTTGGGATGGCGTTCACGTGGGCAAAATTTGCCGGGTTGCCAGTGGCTATTACTACCAGGTCCAGTGGGTGTTCCCAGTTGTACTCCTCCAGTATCGCCTTCTTTTCTTCCAGGATGGGGTGAAGCAGCACCTGGACTTTGGTTCTGATGGCCGGCAACTCATCGACAAACAACATGCCCCTGTTAGCCCTGAACACACCGGTACCGGTGAAAACCTGTGGGTCTGACGGGCTTTTGCCATCGACGATGGCCTGAATATCCTTCAGGCCTAGAAGTTTGGCCTCATTCGTATATTCGTTGCCCTGAATGCGTGAGAACCTTTTTGTGCCCGGGACGAGGTCGATGCCAAATTCTTTGACCGGGTTCTTGCTCTCCCTACATCTTGGACATAGCAGTTCGGAAGGCCACTTCGGGTCGTCGTGGTACGGGCATCCCCTGATGACAGGCACCTCGGGTAGGAGCCCAGTCAGCGACCTCGCCAGTCTGGTCTTGCCAGTGCCTTCCTCCGACACTAGGTACGGATGTGCTCCGGAAAGAAGCGCCCTGATTACATCCGCCTTGGTTTCCTCCCTGCCATCGATCTCAGGCAGCACTGGTTGACCTGCCCCGATTCTTCGCAGAATTGAACCCCTCAGTTGGTAAGCGACTGGTAGCGGTTGGTAGCTCTCAAGGTTGAAACTTGAACCAAGCCTCTTATCGTTGTAAGATTTTCTCAGGAAACGGTTGGGAAACATGAATCTTTTCCCTTCTGCTGTGATGCCATGTCTGATGTGCCGACACTGGTAAAAGTTCTGAGATACTTGCGGGACAGTTCAGCACCCAGCAGCTACAACGATATTATCAGCGCTGTCCAAGAAGGTCAAGTTCCGGTAGATAGGGCACTTAACAAATTGGTGGGGGAGGGAATAGTAGACAGATGTGATAGCCGTTACTGTTACGCTGCTACACCAAGGGCCGAGGAGCTGTGTCAGAAGCTGTTTGCTGTGTATGAAAGGGTTTTAGCCAGGCCGCAGCTGGAGCTGCTTGCCCGGGGCCTGATTTGCCAGGCCGACGAATACTACCCGCTACGGATGATCACCTTGCTGCGGGTGCTGGATAAGGAAGGGTTTGCCCTCGAGGATGTGACCCAGTTTCTTGATGGGGAGGTCGCAAGGGGGTATGTCAAGAGGGTGTCGGCCATTTTTGGTGGCAGAGTTTCCGGCTCGCCGCCGTGGTTCATTCCGTACTACTGTGGGTTGCCGCAGATTGACCAGCATGAGTACCGGCAGCCTGAAGAATGGTCAGGCGACTCAGGTCTAGTATGTAGCCAGGAGGACTACCTTATAGGTGACTACCCGGCCGAGCTGGCAGAGCCAGCCATACGGTATGTGGAAACGGTGAAGCCAGAGCTCAGGCAGGTAATAATAGGAGAGGCGCTCCAAGGCTGGTATGGGTCGGGTGACCCGGATACGCGGCTGAGGTGAGATGCGTGCGCTTCCGCGTGCCGAACCCTGAGCAATGCGCTGTCTGGCCGCAGTAAGGGCACTCAGCAACTACTGAACCGGGATGGCAAAACTTCCTATTGACGGCAAGCTATCCTGGCTTTGGGAGTTTACTCATCGATGACAGCGACCACCCCCAGATGGTCGGAGGCGGTGCTCATAGGTACTTCAACATCGCTGACCTTCAGGTCAGGCGATAACCAGATATAGTCGATACGTTGGTAGAGGTCGTCTGAAGAAAAGGTGAGCGCAGGAGTACCTCCTACTGCTGCCGCAGCATCCACAAGGCCAGCCTGCCGTAACATCTCCATCTCGCGGTCATCGGGTTTTGCGTTCAAGTCTCCTAACAGCACGGTCAGTTCAGCGCCGTCCCAGAAGTCAAGAATCGCCTGGGACTGAAGCTGGCGAATATCCGTATCTGCCTCGGGGTCGTGGAAGTGCGTGGCGATAAGCTGGAGCTGAGTGCCGTCGCCCACGTCTATCTGTGCTGTGGTGAAGCCTCGAAGTAGGCGGATGTCACGCGGTGGTAGCTCATGCTGCGTGTATTCTACGATGGGGTACCGGCTGAGAATGGCATTGCCCCAGATGGGGTCCGCTGTCGGCCCGAAGATGTAGGGCATGCGTAACCGCTGGGACAGCCATATGAGCATGTCGAGGCGGCCACTGATTACCCAGCCCCTGGATACTTCCTGCAGGGCCACGATATCGGGATCGCTTTCCTCGATGACTTGAGCCAGGGCTTCCATATCCAGATGGCCATTTGTGTTGAAGCCGTTGTGCAGGTTGTAGGTCATTATGCGTACGGGGAAGCCTTCGCCGGGGACTGCTTGGGGCGCTCGCCAGGTGATAGCGCCGACGAGGGGCGATACTAAGAGCAGCAGCGCCAGCACCGGCACTGCCCATGCCTTGGGGTCGACCTCTATCTCGCGAGAGGCGGCAAGCGGTGCACCTAGGGCGCAGATTGCCACGATGAACGCGGCTATCGGGGGTATAATGGTGTTGGTGTAGGGAAGACTGAGATCATAGACAGCATAGTAGGCGAGAAGAAACACCAAAATCAGGACGAACCCCACACCGTTGGCCGTGGCGATGCGGGAACGCCCCGTTGTTTGGGTGCTGGCTCCCACGCCAATCAATATAATCACTATGAGCGCTGATATCAGTACCTGTCCAATGAGGAGCAGCAGAGCGGTTAATGCTGCTGCTTGTTGGTAGAATAATGCCAGGATTGCCACCAGGCCGATGCCGAAGCCGAGAGCCCAGGGCCACAAGCTTCGCTGCATATTAAGGAGAAGCCACGTGGCGACGGCTAGACCGGCCAACTGGGCTAACAACACGGAGCCAAAAGCGATCGGCAGTGGCCAGCCGGTTAGTGTTGCCACCAGCGGTATATTCTGTAAGACTAGCAACTGGAGGAACAGGAATGGGCCAATCGCCAGCCAGGTCCACGATTTCGAGCGGGAGACTCCACCGGCCACAGCGTTTGCTCTGGTCGTGCTTGCGAAGTTTGCCAGGGTCATGCATTGAACGACTACCAGTAGCAATGTCAGCAGTATAGGTAGCAAATCTACCTGCCAGGCAATGTCATATGTACCGAAGGCCCCATGTATGGCGGTGTCCAGTATCAACCCTACCAGCAGGCCGAGGGCGAAGCGCGAGATGGCGGGACCACCGCGGAGCCGCGCGTTGCCAATGTAAGTGGGCAGGAAAATGGCGAACAACGCCGTGCCTACCATGGCCAGGACCAGGTTGAATATGGGCTCACCCCACCAGACCTGCATGATGAGTCTCAGTACCCCAAGGCCACCAGCGGTGATAACTATCAGGCGCCAGTCGCCCGCCAGCCTGCGGAGTGGGCCGGCGAGGAATGCAGTCAGGAATACCAGGAACCCGACTATTCCAACCTCTACTGCACCCCAGCCCAGTCGGCTGTTTAGCACCCAGAACAAGCCGGGCACGAATACCCTGAGTGTCTGGATACCGAACAATACGGTTAGCGCTATAAGACCTAGCTCAGCCCATAGCGGTCGAGTTCCTAGCCATCTGACGAGGGTAGATGCCTCTTGGTTTCTCGTTGTGCCTTTGTTTTTGTGTTGCATTGTCTCTCCTTTAGCGGGCATTGCTGCTTGCCCCAATTATTAATCGGTATTTGTCGTTATGATTCTGGGTGAGCCTGTTTCGCTTTCAGTCGTCTTGGACATTCATAATACGGCCATGGGGCCTGGCTGTCAAGGGGTAGGGTGGGGCCTTAATCCGTGAGTGCAGAGTCAAAAGACTCACCTGTTGGATGACTCCATAGTGAGTCAGGCCAATGGACAACGAGATTGCTTCGTCGCTGACGCTCCTCGCAAA
>JACNFS010000052.1 GCA_014384515.1 Dehalococcoidia bacterium
TGTAAGGGCACCCTTGTCCTTAGCCGTGTAGAATACCGTGGCCGGGTTCTGCTCCGAATACTTGGCTGCGGTGTCGTTCAACACTCGCTCATGGAACATCTTTAGGTCAAGGGGTTCTGGAAGCGGCTCTTGATATGCAGGCTGGCCTTGCTGCTGTGGCTGCGCTGGCTGGGGTGCTACCGCTTTTTGGGGTGCTACTATACCACCATTACCATTCAAGGCTTTGACGTGCTCCTTCTCCCTGTCTACCTTGCCCTGGGTGATGATGTAGAAGATGCCGGCCGCGGCTGCCGCCACCGATGGCACATAGTCCATGATGGTCTTCTGCGCCTCGGGGTCTTGAACGAACAGGGGAATCATCGTTGCCAGCGCGGTGATGATGAAGGCGCTGTACTTCTTCTTGCCGTCCATAAAGTTCTGTAACATTGTTCTCACTCTCCTTTTTTCACTTTATGTCAACTATTCAACCAGGACTGCCAGGGTATCGGGGACGGGCTTGCCGTTGTCCTGGCAATGCCTCATCAGATGCCTGGCGGCGTCAAGTATCTGCTGCTCGGTAGCTTCGACCCTCTTACCCTCGAATCCGCCACGGCTTAGGGCTGCCACGGCTGCTGACAGGTGTTCCCAGTCCGTAGTCCGGTAATGGCCTATTTTCCCCCTGATGGCTTTGGCTATGGCTTTGGTGTGATGCGGCAACTTCCACGTCTCAGGGTATTCGCTGTCACTAACGATGGCATAAGCCTGGTGGGGCAAGCCTTCCTTTAGCCTGGATAGCCCTACTTCAGTTTTGTCTCGAGAGTCTTTTTGTGTGTCACTCATTGTCGTCTCCTTGATAGAACTGGCTTATTTTGAGCTTTCGGCCTCTGCCGAAGCGCTTTAGCTGAGCTTTGAACTCTTTGAGCATGGTGTTTCCCCAGCTCAGATAGTCTCTGTCTGCCTGCTCCCCCCCAAAGCCGGCGGCGTCTGTCCGAAGCTGCGCCTGGGCTAATACGGCAAAGGCGGCAGCTCCCAGGGCTAAGACGTCCTCAAGATAGCTGGGAATGGTGCTTGTAGTGACGTCCAGGGTGTGAACCTTGCCCCAGTAGATGTAGCTGTCCTCGCCGTCCCCCTCTGCATCACCAATCATCGTTATGATGTCTGAGTAGACAGCAAAGCGCTGGTAGCTCCTGGGGGTCTCTCCCACCGGGAACTCTACCCTGTCAACTGAGACTCTATCGGTCAAGCTGGAGATGTCTATATCACGGCTGCCGTCTGTGGTAGCGATGGTATTTTTCATCTCCCTGGGGACGTAGCGGGATAGCTCGTAGAGTGCCCTGGCGATCGCTCTTTCAATCTCATTATCCTGCCAGCGATAGTCTGAGCTGTCCTCGTCCTTCAGGTCCCGCCTGACCAGGGTTCTCATTGTGCCTAAGTCCATTTCTGTCTACTCCTACAAGTTTGTTGGTGGGGGGGGGTGAAGCTGTCCACCCTGTAATCGGTGCGCTTCTCACCCCCCACCTTTCCCCATATCCCAGCGGGAGTAAATCCTCGCTGGATGCCTGCCCACCCTACCACCCTATGGAGGTGATTCCCCTCCCGAAGGAAGGGCTACCACTCACAACGCATTACTGCGGTTAGTCCTGAACTCCGATTAAGGCTGCTCGCCTCTGGATGCAGAAGTCCACCAGTCCGCAATACCACTTGATGCGGTGTCTCATGGCGTCCGCGGCTTCCAGTTGGCCGATAGGCTCAACCTGTATGCCGCCGTTGGTAGCGCCACAAACAGCGCCTTCTCCGAACTGCAAGGCGTAGATGGTGCTGCAAGTCCCACCGGTAACGGCTGTCTCCACGGAAGCGGTTAGAACGTGGATGTCCAGAACATAGTCGCTATCGCCGATGGGTATGCCGTTGTAGAGCTGGACAAACTCACCCAGCTTGCCTGTGCCGACTTCGAGGTTAGAGCCGGCAGCTCTAGCCAGGGCATTTATCTTCCTGCGGCTTCTCTTGCTCATCAGTAGCAAGTCGGGCTTGCCACCTTTGACGGCATCTATCAGCTCATCGAGCTTTGCCAGGGTAAGCGTGGCGCCGGTAGCGCCAGCGGCTATTACCTGATCGCTGGCTGCGCCGGTGGCTATGAGCTTGATTAAGCCGTTGATGCTGTTGGCGTCGGCTGCAATGCCGATGTAGGTGGCGGTGGTGCCGTAGATAAAGGCTCTCTCAAACTCCTGCCTGACGGACTTGGCTGCCAGCTCGAGTACGGCTGCCTCTATGTCCTGGATATTGGAGCGGGTCTGCTTGATGAACAGGTCAACATCGGCATTTCTCCCCAGGACGGCAAGGGTAGCGGTGAGCTGGTCAAAGGTCGGCGCGGTGGTGGACGCCCATGCGCCCAGAGGGGCGTACCAGGTAGCGGCTGCTAGAGCCGTTTCCCGGTTGTAGGTCAAGCCGTTACCGACTATCTCGATAAACGGCATGGCCTGGAGGACTGGCGAGTCCTTGATTACGGTCTCAATGACGCCCTGCAAGAGGACATCATTAGATAGTTTGGCTGATTCTGCTAGTAAAATCGACATGGATTAGTTCTCCTTTTTTCTCTTGGCTTGTTCCAGCCCGAGGTTGATTTTTTCCTTGGTGCTCAGTCCGTCCGTGCTTAGAGCGGAGCGAACCGGCGCACCTGCTGGGACTGTGGTTAGCCCCGCCAGCGCCTTAGCCTGCGCCTCAAGCCCTTCCTTGACCTTCCCCACCAGGACGTTAGCCTTCCCTATGGATGCCTTAATGTCCTCGATGGTGTCTCCCCCTATGATGTCGATGGTAAACAGGGGGTTAGCTTGGAGCACCACTTCTTTGAAGTCTGCTACTGCGTAGGCATAGGCTGCCTTGGCGCCGTCAAGCTCGTCGCCAGTCGCTCGTCGCTCGGCTTGCAGGGTTTCAAGTTCCCCGATCCTGGTTGCCAGCTCTGCTTCAAGTCTGGTTACCTTGTCTTGAAGGTCTTTAGTAGCCTCTGCAACCAGCTCCTGGGCTTTGGCTCTCTCGGCTTTAAGCTCGGTTTTTAGGGCTGCATAATCCTCAGCGGTCGGGGTTTGGTTGGTTTGTTCGCCTGTCTTTTCTTCTGCCACTTTGGTACTCCTTCCTTTGTCTCCCAATCTCTCACAGTCTCCATCAGTTTCCATCAATCTCCGAGATTAGTTGAGATTAAGAGATTGGTTGAAATTAAGAGACTATTCAGTCTCAGGCTCGGCCTCCATTTCGGCGGCTGTCGCTCTCTCTCGCTCGCCGCCGCGGGTGGAACGTGCCTTAGTCTGCTGATTCATTTCCAGGATCTTCTTTCTTTCTTCTAGCCACCTGGCAAACTCTGCCTCGGGGTCCCTGATACCCAGCTCGTCCATGGCCGTCCTCCTGGAGTGAACGCCCGACTGGACCAGGAGCTGCTCGTTCTGGGCTAGCCTGGCTCTGTCCTGGGGCAATACCGTGCCCCAGATGATGCGGGTGCTGACGCTGGTTAAGTCTTGCTTGGCAAATGTTTTATGTAAAGAAAGAATCATCTGGTTGCGCCTGGCGTAGGCTGATGTCCTTGTGGTTCTCTTTCGCCTGACCTTCTGTAGTAATGATTGTAGCTCCACTTCCAGGGCAACGCCTGACAGCTCCCTTTCGATGCCGCCGTAGGCTGCCCTGGGCGCTTCCGAGATATCATGCAGGCAACGGTATATCATATCGATATAGTCCACGTGGAGCCTGATGCCGCCGCCGGCAAGCAGGTCCAGTAGATAGGCTTTGGATTCTTCCGGAATCGTCCACACCTGGCCTGGTGCTACCTTGATTTCCTCGGCGGATTCCACGCCCTCAAGTACTGCGATGGGATTTCCTGATACCTCGAGGATGCGGGATAGCTGGGATAGTGCTCGGTTAAGCTCTCGCTGCCCCTGCCTCAATGGAGGGATGTCTGACGTGCCCCAGAAGTGCTTCGGCTGCCTGAGATTGGGGAAGATAACAAAGGGGATAAAGCCGTAGGGGTTGGGCTTGTCCTCCAGCGTCTCATTGTCCAGAAAGAGGCTAAACTGCTTGTCCGTCCAGACCTCGGTGATGGTGACCACCTTCTTGTCGGTTGAGCGCTGGTAAAGCAGATCTAACTCATCTTTTGTCAGCGAGTACCGGCTGGCGACCCGCCAGACCTTGCTCAGGTCGTCTCCAAGCCACCAGGCGTAGATGCCGTTGACATCGGGGCTGGTGACCCTGATGCGCTTCTCTACAGCGTCCCAGGTGACCTTGTAGCAACTGTCCCCCAGTACGGCGGCATCAACCTCGGTCTCGTAGTCAAGTTCCTGGAGGTTATTCTGGGCGTAGACATCATAGATAACCTGCTCTGCGGTCCGGGCTAGCTCTTTGGCTGGTTCTGAGTCCTCTACCGCTTCACAGGCAAAGTTAAGCCCTTCCATGAGGTAGCTGGTGACCTTGTCTATGGCGATTTTGGCGTAGTTGAAAACGAGCTGGCGATTCTTGCTTCTCTCCGGCCACTGCTCGCCGTTATAGAAGTCCAGGTTTGCCTTGTATTCGGCAAAGCGGGAGCGGTCGAGCTGAGCGAGGGATTGGGGATTGAAATCACTCATCGTATTAGCGCCTTAACTCGGTCATTGCGAGACTGAGTGCAGCGGAGGGATGGCAATCCCTGCCTTTCTCCACTGTCATCGCGAGGGGCGTCAGCCCCGTGGCGATCTCAGCACTAGGCCAACGTCGGTGACAGGCCGAGATTGCCACGTCCTGCCACGCCTTTGGCTCGCAATCCTCGCAATGACCGAAAAATACCCGTAATGAATTTTGCATTTTTATTTGTCATTTTGCCTTTTAACTTTTGGTTTATTATTTTTTAGTGCTCGCTCTACAGTCCTGCGGCTGACGCCGAAAAGCCCGGATATATACTTGACGCTTCTGCCGCTCCGCCTGAGCTCCGCCATCCGCCCATCCCGCACCGCTAACCTCAGCCTCTGCTGCCCCCTCGGCTCCTCCTCCACACATCTCGGCAGCGGGCAATTCAGACAGGACCCAAAGACCCCACAGCCCTCATCCCGCCAGTTGATTTCCTCAGGCAATAAGTCAACTTCAACGCCATACATAACATGGCAATACTAGCACTAATGTTCTAGCTGTTCAAGGCGATTTTGTCGCATTTAGAAGATGATTACAGAGATAAAACTTGACAAGGCTCAGGCGAGGGGGTATAAAATCTAAAGCATGAGATTTACAGGTTATATCGGTCTGATTTTAATTCTGGCAATGGTGCTGGTGCCAACTGCCGCAAGTGCCCAGGGCGGCTGAGTGGACGACGTGTGCCCCACGGTCGTGGGGGAATCATCGAGCACCTCGGGTAGAGTCGGCTCCACGGCAACCATAAACATAGATGCCGGCTCCATGCAGATAGGCGGGAAGTATACGGTAGTGTGGAGCAAGACGCCCATCAGCGATGAGAGCATTGGCGACATTATTAAGCTGGCTGAGGGTGAATTCGACAGAGACACCACAAAGGTGTCGGCTACTTTTACTGTGCCCGAGGCTGCCTACGGCATCAACTATGTCCAGTACCGGCGCTTGAGTCGGCCCCAAGACCCCTACGGCTTCAGCTTCACGGTGCTGCCGGACATAAAGGTTAGCCCTTCGTCAGGCTCGCCCAAGGCCAAGGTCGCCGTCAGTGGCACCGGCTTCCCGGCCAATAAAAATGTTAAGCTGAGCTTCGATGGCAAAGACACCAAGCTCGCCATCAGCGCCAGCGCGTTGGGCAGCTTCAGCGCCGACTTCGTCATCACCGATACCATCGCCGGCAAGCACGAGTTCAAGGCAACTGTGGAAAGTATGTCCCTCGGAGATATCACCGCCAGCCTCCAGGTTAGCCCAAAAATCAGCCTTGAACCCGAGCACCCCGAGATCGGCGCCGAGGTCACGGTGACCGGCTGCGGCTTCGCCTCGAGCAGCCAGGTTTCCATTAAATACGATGATGCCTCCATATCAGGCTCGCCAACCACCGACCTGAATGGCAGCTTCAGCCACAGCTTCAATGTCCCGGAAAGCTCGAAGGACGACCACGTGATTGCCGCCACCGACGAGTCAGGCAATGCCGCCACCTACGGCCTGCCGCTGGAAGGCGCGCCACCACCAGCACCATCCGCAATCACCCCCGGAGAGAACCAGCAGAGGTTCGGCGTGTTCGGCGCACAGCTTGTCACCTTCACCTGGACCGATGTCTTTGACCCCAGCGGCGTCACCTATATACTGGAGATTGACAACAACCTGAGCTTCTTCCCACTGGAGCCGGGCATGAGAAAGACGGGCTTGACCAAGCCGACCTGCGCTATCCGGCTGGGGCCGGGCACCTATTACTGGCGGGTCAAAGCCATTGATGGTGCCGGCAACGAAAGCGATTGGGCGCTTTCCCCCTATCCCTTCCAGGTTGGCTTTTTCTCCACCTTGTACCTTATCATAGGTGGCATCATTTTCGCCATCATCTTCGTCTTCATCGTCCGCGCCTTCCTCCGCCGCGTTCGCGAATACTACAAGTAAATACCGCCTGACCACCAGCCAGGGGGTCAGAATGATACCTAGAAACTTGCCTGGTGGGTCACCTGTGGGCAGGTGACGCCTAGAAAGAAAAACAAAAGTTAAACATCAAAAATCAAAGTGACCGGTCAAAAGGCAAAATCCACCCTCACCCTAACCCTCTCCCGTTCCCCATATCCCAGCGGGAATAAATCCTCGCTGGATGCCTGCCCACCCTTCCTCCCGTCAAGGGCGAGGATTAATCAAATTCTCCCTCCCCTGGTGGGAGGGAGTTAGAAGGAGGAGGAATCTCTAGAGGTCTCCGGGAAAGGCATTTCTTCTCTATACCCGAGCACTTTGGTGGCTCTGTTACGCAGTTTCACCAGGATTGACGCCAGTTGTTGGTGCTCTTTCTCAGACAGGCAGGACATTGTCTTATGTAGAGACTCTCTCTTCAGTGACTGTTTGTAGGCCTGCTTTCCCTTTTCTGTAAGTCTGATTCTGACCAGGTTTTTTCTGGGCAAGTCCTTGGCTCTCTCTACCAGCCCTGCCTTTTCCATTCTGTCCAGGAGACCGGAGATTGTGGCAGGCTTGCGTAAGAGCCACCTTGATATCTTAGCCGGGGTTGTCTCCTCGCCGATGGAGTTTGTAATAAACGACACTGCAGCTTGCATGGCTGTCGTGCCGTATTTCATTAGTTCGATATCCCTGGCGTTCATCATCAAGCTTTGTACCTGGTTCAGCAACACCCACAGGTCGTAGTCTTGGTCAACAGGTGAGGTATGTGGCATTTTCTCTCCTATCTAAAGTTTCTTGCCTCTAGGGCTGGCGGGAGTCAATCTAACTCCCTACGCTTAGTTATTAAAGCTCAAATACTACCAAAATCGGACGAATTTTGCAAAAAACAGCAAAAAACTCCCACAAAGCTATTGACAATCGCTTAAGATATGATATGATTGTTACGATAGTATTCGTATACTAACGATAGTATACGAAAAACACGCAGTTTAAGGCTTGATGCTGTGACGAGCATTCTTGGTTCAGCCAAGGCTCAAGACAGATTGCCAAGGGGGTAATTAACTCGAAATAGCTCAAGAAGGATAAAAGTTGTGGGGGGGGGCGATGAAGTGCCGGTTGTACCGTGGTCACTTGACTGGTACCGAGCCAATAGTGAAACCGACCCAAAGATGGGTCGGTTTTTTTATTCAGGAAAAGGCATAAGTGGATTTTGTCGAAAGCCAGCGAAAACAAGGAGGACATAAATGGCTAAATTAAAGGTCTGGAAGTTTTTCTCGGTGTGGATGGTGCTTGTGTTGGTGGTGGGGCTGGGAGTGGGGCTAGCTCCGGTAAGACTGGTGGCGGCAAATGGCGGCCCGGCAACCATCGAGGTCAGCCAGCCGG
>JACNFS010000099.1:0-5335 GCA_014384515.1 Dehalococcoidia bacterium
TCGGCTTGAAGTGAAGAGATGTGCCACCATAACATTCGAGATGGAGGTTAGGAAATGTACCACAGAATACTTGTCCCGCTAGATACTTCGGAGTTAGCTGAGGTAGCTCTTCCCTATGCTGAGCAGATGGCTGGAAGACTTGGATCCGAGATTACCCTGATGTCTGTCAGTCATTCTGCTGGGGAAAAGGAGCAGCGCGTGTTTCGGTCCTACATCCAAGAGACTGTTGCGGTCACGAAAGAAAGGGCTAACAGGTATCTTGAAAAACCGACCGGGCAAGACGTTAAGGTAGAGTCCGCAATTCTGGTGGGCAATCCTGCTGAGGAGATTGTGGACTATGCAGAGAGGGAGAACATTGACGTGATTGTCATGGTAACCCACGGTCGTTCTGGTATTGGGCGCTGGGCGCTGGGAAGCGTGGCCGACAAGGTGTTGAGGGCTACAGAGCGGCCGGTAGTGCTCATCAGGGCTAAGGGCGCCCGTCCTGACATGCTTAAGAAGGGCGTATTCAAGAGGGCCCTCGTTCCTTTGGATGGGTCAAAAGAAAGTGAAGCAGTAATTCCCTATATTGAGGAGCTTGCCTCTATGCTTGGAGCGGAGGTCACTTTGCTCCAGGTGCTGGCAATAGTTTACCATGTCTATATCTCTGGGGACGCATCTGCCCAAGTTCCCTACACTGAGGAAGAGATGAAACCGCTGAAGGCGAGTGCCGAGAGCTACCTGGAGAAGGTTGGTAGCGGACTTAAAGGAAAAGGTGTCACTACAAAGTGCCAGGTGAGAGTTGGTGCCGCTGGTCACGAGATTATCAAACTGGCCGACGAAATTGGTGCCGATATAGTGGCTATGTCAACCCACGGGCGGTCCGGTGTGGGACGTTTGGTCTTTGGGAGCGTCGCAGAGAAGGTTGTGCGTACCGGAAACACTCCGGTCCTGTTGGTGAGGACACCGGGAGCTAGCGTAGAGTAGTGTAGTGGAAGCAAGAAGGCAGCAGAAAAGATGATGTGTCGTTCTACATGGCTAGCACCTTGGTCGATTCCAAGAGGTCTGTATCTAGCTCCTTCTTGTTCTCCAATACATCGTGGAACGGGATATATACTACTTCCCCCCGTTTTTCTCCGACGACATGTCCTTCCTTTCCGTTGAGTATGCCCTCGATGGCAGCGATGCCCAGCTTACTCGCGAGAACCCTATCTCTTGCCGTTGGCGCTCCGCCTCTTTGCAGGTGACCCAGTATGCAGACACGGCAGCTAGCCTTGAGGCGGTACTCGACGTACTGGGCAATCTGCATGGTATGGCCCACTTCATTCCCCTCAGCTACCACTATGATGCTGCTTCGCTTACCTCTCTTGAAGCTTTGCTTCAACGTGCGGCACAGCTCTTCCAAATCTGTCTCTCTTTCGGGTATGATGATTTCCTCAGCACCGCCGGCGATGCCTACTTCAAGAGCGATGAAACCAGATAATCGTCCCATTACCTCGACAAAGAAGATACGGTCGAAAGCGTCGGCTGTATCACGAATCCGGTCTATGGCTTCCAGAGCCGTATTGATAGCAGTATCAAAACCAATGGCGTAATCGGTGCCGTAGACGTCATTATCTATAGTAGCCGGGATCCCAATTAGCTTTATTTGGCTCTCCTCAGCTATAGCTGCAGCTCCACGGAACGTGCCGTCGCCACCAATAACCACCAGGCCTTCTATCCCTTCTCGTTGCAGGATTTGAACTCCTTTTTTTCTTCCCTCTGAGGTCTTAATTTCCTCACAGCGCGAGCTCTCCAGAAAAGTGCCGCCCCGTTGAATAATGTTGGCTACCGCACGGCGGTTCAGTTTGACGAACTCTTCGCTCAGGAGTCCGCTGTAGCCCCGCCGGACACCGACAACATCAAGGCCTCTTTGCACCGCACTGCGAACCACAGCCCGAATGCAGGCGTTCATTCCTGGAGCGTCGCCACCGCTGGTTAGAACACCGATTTTCTGCAACTCAGTCTCCTTACGCTACGGATAGACATGCCCGTGTTGGCATCTATCAGGGCGCGTCCTGCGTGAATACAAATTACTCACTGCCCTCTATCTGGATTGTGCCGTGAGTGGAAACGGATGCTGACGGAGGGATAGGCGTTTCGGAAGCGTCGTTGGATGTGTGGCTTGTGTCGAGAATCCTAGGCGGGTGACTCGCTCCCATCCGCATCGTTTCATTAGCTTGAGCCGCGGCTAAATACATCTGCTCGGTATACTCTTTCGCCATTCGCCGGGCGCTAAACAAGGGAACGTTTGAACGAATGGCCTCTTTAATCACTCGGATCCAGCCATGCGGCACGCCGCTTATGTCACGCTCGTAGTAAAGAGGAACGATCTTCTCCTCCAGTAGGTTGTAGAGTTCCTCGGCATCCTCTCTGTGGCTGTCCGGCGAAGCGGGGCTTTCAATATCCTGATGAATTGCCCACCCATTTGCGCCGTTGTAGCCTTCGTACCACCAACCATCGAGTACACTGAGATGCAGGGCTCCGTTGAGGGCTGCTTTCTGTCCGCTTGTGCCGCTGGCTTCCTGAAGCAGTTGAGGGGTATTGAGCCACACATCGGCGCCATGGACGAGATAGCGTGCCACATGCATATCGTAGTCCTCGACGAAAGCTATGCGGCCGCCGAACTCAGGGTCTTTGGCTGCGTTGTATACCTCCTGGATGAGCTGTTTACCACGCTCATCATCAGGGTGTGCTTTGCCGGCAAACACTATCTGGACTGGTTGTAGTTCGTTCTGAAGTATGCGCTTCAGGCGATCAACATCGTGCAGGATAAGTGCGGCTCGCTTGTAGTCAGTGAAACGGCGGCAGAAGCCGAGGGTAAGCGTCTCCGTGTCGAGCAAGGCTCCCGTCGCCAAGGCCTGCACCGGTGCCACCTGGCCTTCAGCCCAGCGTTTTCGGCTTCGGTCCTGCACCGAGCTAACGAGCTTGTACTTCAACCAGCGACGCAGTGCCCATATTTCCTCGTCTGGAATATCCAACACGTGCTCCCACAAAGCTGGGTCATCATGTCTTTCCAGCCAGTCATGACCAAGATGCCTTTCGTACAGCCTGGCGGTCTGGGGTGCTAGCCAAGTGGGAACGTGGACGCCATTGGTCACCGAGCCAATGGGCACATCTTTCTCCTCAACGTCAGGCCATAAGCAATGCCACATTCGGCGGCATACGCCACCATGGAGCTGACTGACCCCATTGCGCAAGTCAGCCATTCTCAGCCCCAGCACAGTCATATTGAAGACCACATTATCCGATTCTTGAACGCCCAGGCTGAAGAATGCGTCTCGGTCCAATCCAAGAGAACCCCAGTAGCGGTGGAAATATCCTTCCATCAGGTCGAGGGAAAAAACGTCGTTACCCGCTGGGACCGGCGTATGCGTGGTGAAAACTGTGGTGGCTCGCACCTTGTTGGCGGCTTTGGCAAAATCCATACCCTTCGCCACCAACTCTCGAACACGCTCCAACATCATGAAGGCCGTATGTCCCTCGTTAGCATGCCAGATGGCTGGCTCAATGCCGAGTGCCCGGAGAACACGCACGCCGCCGATGCCCAGAATAATCTCCTGCTGCAGCCGCATTTCACGGTCACCTGCATAAAGACGAGCGGAAAGCTGGCGATCCGACGCTGGGTTGTTTTCGACGTTGGTGTCCAATAGGTAGAGCTTCACGCGGCCAATGTTTACCTGCCACACGGCGACTTGGACCGGCCTCGCATCTAAGGGGACTTCGACGTTCACTGCCTGCCCCTGGGCAGTGAGGACTCGAGTGATGGGTGCCTCATTGAAATCCAGTTCGTGGTAGACATCCTCCTGCCAGCCATCGACTGAGATCTGCTGATGGAAGTACCCTTGAGGATACATGAAGCCTATACTCACCATAGGTAGCCCGAGGTCGCTTGCCTCTTTGCAGTAGTCACCTGCCAGGATACCTAGCCCACCGGCATAAAGAGGGAGTGAGTTATGGATGGCAAATTCTAGTGAGAAATACGCAATAGAGTGCTGTGCCAGATGAGGATATTCTTTATTGAGCCAGGTGCGGTCCGACGACATGCCGGCCTTGAACTCGCCCATAACGGAATCATATTTCTCGAGGAAGGCAGGGTCCTGGGCAGCCGCTACCAAGCGGTAGGGGGCAATCTGCTGCAGCAGCCTGACGGGGTTATGGCCCGTAGCCTTCCACAGGGGGCGGTCGAGGACCTTGAACAGCTCCCGTGCCTCCGTATGCCAGCTCCACCACAGATTATAGGCTAGCTCGTTGAGCCCTTCGATACGCCTTGGAAGCTTCGATGTCGATAGACTATTCATCTTATAAAGCAAGGAACCCAGGTGCAGATTTGCTGTCCTGAGTGATGTGTGCCAATATACTCCGCATTGGGGATCGAGTCAACCGTTCCGACCTCGTTGGCCTGGCTTGGTCTTGCATGCCTGACCTGCTCGTTGTGACTGATTTGGTCACCATGCCTGCTATGTACCCTTCAGGCTGATTCGCCAGTGAACTCATCAAATTGAGCTTGGCTGTAGTATCCTATCTTTTATAGCTATAGTAAATAGCCTATAGGTAACTGTGGGTATGAGGAAATAGTCCTATACGAGCCAGTGAGTGTGATGCTTGCGGTCGAAAGCAGCAACATGCGGCTACGCCGAGAAATAGGTTTCCTCATCCCTACGGTTTTGTGCCCTGAGAAGATATCGTTGGCATAAATTCCTTCTACGTCAGCTCGCCGCATATTTAACCAACGATGATGTCATCCAACGCTCGCTTTGGCACATGGTGCACACCTTCACTGTCACGCCAGTACTTGATATCTCCGGTGGGCCCAACCGTCTCGATGACCACCGTTTCCTTGGGCTTGCCAAGGGCCAGGACAAGAAGTATCTCATAGCGCGGTGGCAACCCAAGAGCCTTGGCGAGTTTCTGTGTCTGCACTGAGGCAATCATGCAGCCACCTAAGCCTTTCTCTGTGGCACCCAGAAGAATGTTTTGAGCCGCTATCCCGTGGTCACAGCCAAAGGACGGATATATCTCTGTGTCCCCGAGTATGATTATATACGCCGACGGCCTTTCCCCTTCGCTCGGGCCTGGCCAGTCTTTGAGATAGCCGGCCCAGGCAAGGTGTGGGAATATCAAAGCGTTCTTTTCGGGTTCGCATGAAAGCACATACTTCAGTGGCTGCAAATTGAGTGCTGAAGCCGATAGTCTGGCAAGGCCGACAAGCTCCCTCAATGTCTCAGGTTCTATGGAGACTTCCTGGTAAAAGCGCCGATAGCTCCTGTTCTTTAGTACCAAATCCTTTATCATTTGTAGTCTCCCCCTTTCTTGT
>JACNFS010000099.1:5623-7852 GCA_014384515.1 Dehalococcoidia bacterium
CAGGAGATATGTTTCAATGCTCCGCTCGTGTGAAACTAACGGTTGTCAGCATTGCGTACAGCGATCACCGACTGACGGGCGCGTACTGAGTCATATCTGTCCCGTTCCAGAAAGTGAGACTGGAGCCAGAGCGTCTAAGGGGAAGGGGCCAGGTTGCTCTGATTTAGCTTCTTCAGCTCTAGCAGTATTTCTCTGAGCAGCAGAAGCTCCAAGCGACGCCAGTTTACTTCGCTAGCTAGTTTTGCCCACGTTTTTGGGTCCTCAGATAGATATTCTTCTACTAGTTCAATTACACTCTTAGCCATCTTTTTGCTGCTCTCGTATTCAGTGTACTAGGACCAGTCCCACAGACGTGGCGCAGGGGATCTGGCCAAGTTCATCCAATAGCGGGTAAGCCTCCCAGCCTGCTTTGGTGATAAGGTCGAAGACGTCTATCCCCATAGCTTCCATGGCTGGCCTTGCCCGCAGCGGGAAACGGCATCTGCCGCTGTCCAGAAACTGGCAGATTAAGCCGCGGCACAGATGGTCCTTACAGGAACCCCCGCCGAAGCCCATAGCCAGATGGTAGCCGTGCTTGTAAGCCAACCGCTCTATCTCGTAGACGATTTCGCCAGTCTTCTGGTGGAAAAGGAGGCTTTGGTCTTGTCCAGCCTTGCCTTGTTGCCTTCCCGGTTCATAGGCTTCTATGGGCTCGACGTGGGTTTTGAGCAATATCCCCCAGGAGAATTTGGCGAAGGCTTTCCGAATGACATCTAGCTCAGGAACGTAGGGCGGGCAGTTGGGGGTCTCGCCGGCGCGAAGGCAGCGTGGCACCGTACACTTGAGCCTTACCCGTTCGTCTACAACAATCTGGCTTGCCGGTATTATTTCGGCTGCGGCGGCTCCCAGCTCCAGCGCTTTCTGCCTTAAGGTCTCCAAGTCTGCCATCAAGGTTTCCTCCGGCGCTTCAATAACAAATCGCCTTATGCTCGTTCTTTTCGTTGCCATTGCTTTCTTTCTCCGTGGCTATGTGAGTTCCGTCCTGACAGTCCGCTCTTCCAGACAAACGAACCAAGAGCCTTGCTTTGCGTAAGTTACGTCAGTGGGGTCAGTGTTGTCAAGATTGTCGTTGGTTCAGAGCCTGTAATCTTGCTTGTATAGCTTGATAGAAAGGAAAATGACAATAGATTGCAGGGAGTGAAAAGCTGCCAGGAGCGGATGAAGCCTCTTGCCGATGCATTGAGTCAATCATGTTTGTGGTATCCTTGATTCGACGAAAGCGATAAACTCCTCGAGAAGACGAGACACTATACGCTCTTTCCTGTAGATGCAGTAGAAGTTTCGCCTTAGCCTTAGCCCTTCGATGCCGACTACTTTGACCAGCCTAAGGGTCAGGCTTTTGTTGATTGCTAAGTTGGATACAAACGCAATTCCTATTCCTGCCTCAACAGCAGAGATGACAGCTTGAGTCGAGCCGAGAACCAAGCTCGGCGTGCACCTGCCGAGGTCAAAGCCGGCTTTGAGCAATAGTGATTCGAGGCTTCGCTGCGTGCCAGAGGTTTCCTCTCGGAGAATCAGCGACTCTTTCTGAAGTTCTCCAAAGGATACCTTTTGTCGTTCAGCAAATGGATGCTCCGGGAAGACAATTAGGACTATTTCGTCCTCTGCTATCTTGAATGCTGTCAAGTCTGTGCCTTCAGGTAACGCACCACAGAATCCTATCTCGTACTCGTTATTCTGAATCCTGGAGATAACGGCTAGAGAATCGGAGATCATCATTCGGGCAGCTATGGCGGGATGCAATCTCTTAAACTCAGCCAGTATCGGCGGCAGAAGAAATTCACCTGGTATAGTGCTGGCACTGATGGCAAGGTCTCCGGTTACCTCATCGCGCAACTGACTGAGGTCATATACCAGGCGGTCTCGCTCTTTTTCCACAAGCTCAGCAAAATGGAGCAAGCGCTTCCCCGCCTGGGTCATGGTGATTGATTTTTGCCTTCGGTCAATGAGACGAATACCCAGGTCGCGCTCCAGCGCCTGAATCTGGAAGGAAACGGCGGGCTGGCTGATAGACAGCCTTTTGGCTACCTCCGAAAAGCTGCCTAGCCTGATTACCTCTCGATAGGTCTTCAAGTAATCAAGATTCATAAGACATTTCTGAATGTAGATAAGTTTCGTTTATCTTGTACTAAGATATTGCTTATGATATACTACGTTGGCTTCTTTTGCAATGGCTATTTTAAGTTATGA
>JACNFS010000209.1:0-1817 GCA_014384515.1 Dehalococcoidia bacterium
CAATGGTAAGCAACTAGAAATCGACTCTCGCCCCAGCGACGCAATTGCCCTAGCGGTAAGAGTAACCGTACCTATATATGTCGAGGAATCGGTCCTGGATAAGGCTGGCATTATGCTCGACCAAGAAACAGGAAAACCTATCCCCCTGGATAGGAAGTCTGACAAATCAGGAAGCAAGGGGCAGATTGATGAGCAAGAACTGAAAAAACTGTCGGCTTTTTACGATTTTATCAATACCCTAGACCTGGATGACCTGGGCAAACACAAATCCTAGACAAACGTGTGAACACTATGAAAGAACATTTCATCAGGAAGTTAATGTCCACAATCAAATGTAGTGTTTGTGGAGAACATTACGAGGCAAACAACATCAAGGTTTTGGGACATCGGGATAACATATGGTTTCTTAATGTCTCCTGCCCGGCTTGCCACAGTCGAGCTTTAATTGCTGCTACTATCAAGGAAGCTGAGCCATCAGAGGGCGTCACTGAGCTAACCGAAGCAGAGTTAACTAAGTTCGTCGAAGCCAGCCCAATTGGTGCTGACGACATCCTGGATTTGCACGCTTTCCTGCAGGAGTTCGACGGGGATTTTGTTGAGCTATTTACTCGAAAGTGACATGGCAAGAAATAAAACGTCTGTCTATCAATAGCTAGTTGAGAATACAGCGGCCACAAAGCCGCTTTTTTTGAAGAAGCCAGGTTGTTTGAACGAGCACATCGCCTTGATTCAAAAGGAAACACATGGCATAGTGCAACAGATTAAGCCCAAGAAACCAACATCAAGAGAATGGGTACGTCCTCTCGGGTTCCTTCTTACTGTTGGCTGGTATGTACCTTTGAGCCTTGTCATACCTACTGGGATAGGTTTCTGGCTTGACCGCCCAGACAAGCTCGACAGCCATCCCTTGCTTACACTTATTGGATTCGGGGTGGGAACGGTGGTTGCCTTTTATGGGCTCTACCGCATGCTTCGCCAATTCTACACTGAGCAAAAAGAACAAGAGAGGGACAAGAAACTGAAATAATGCCTGCGAATATGGGCCGCGGCTGCTCCATCAAGATCCTGGTTTGGGTGGGTATTTTCCTTTTAGCCCTTCTTCTTACTGGCCTAATTGTTGGTCCACTGGGCTCTAGTATGCTGGGCATCCAAACACCTAGCATCCTCAATATCCCCAAACCCCACGTCGAACTTCCCTCGGAAGGTATAACTCATGTTGGTGGCTTCACTATTACCAATACGCTCATTGCTTCCTGGCTTACCATAATTGTATTGGTTGGCTTGTTTTATGCCTGCACTCGCAAAATGAAACCTGTACCAGGCAGACTCCAGAGCCTAGCCGAAATGGTTGTAGAGACGCTGCTAAACTTCATTGAAGGTACAGCCAATAAGAAACATGCTCGCATCATTTTGCCAGTAGTGGCTACTATTTTTCTTTATGTTTTACTCAATGCCTACCTAGCTCTTCTGCCCTTTTATGGCACTATAGGTATTACCGAAAGCAATGGCACCTTTGTACCGTTATTTAGGGCACCGAATACTGATGTCAACCTACCACTTTCTATTGCCCTGATAGCCTTCGTCTTCATTGAATACTGGGGGCTACGCTCAGTAGGCCTCTTCCGTTACCTCAACAGCTTCTTTAACTTCGGTCAACTACGTGATGGAGTCGTAAGCTTGTTTAAAGGAAAGCTTCGGCCCGCCATCAGTGGAATTCTGCTCGGGCTCATCAACTTGTTTGTCGGCGGGCTAGAGGTACTCAGTCATTTTATCCGTATCATCAGCTTCACCTTTCGTCTGTTTGGTAACATGACTGC
>JACNFS010000209.1:2592-7813 GCA_014384515.1 Dehalococcoidia bacterium
TGTACAAACCGGTGCTCAAGATGCTTGATGAGCGGCAAGCCAAGATAAAGGAAAGTCTGGAGCAAGCTGAGCAGATTAAGGAAGAGGTAGCACGCAGCGACGAGCAAATCAAGGCCAACCTGAAAACAGCCCACAAAGAGGGGCAAGCTTTAATCGCTCAGGCAGCACAAATAGGCGAAAGGCTAACTGAGGAAGCCAAGGAAAAAGCGCGTCAAGAAGCTGAATCCTTGATTGCCAAAGCACACGCCGAAATAGGGCGAGAACGCGACAAAGCTATTGACGAGTTGCGTAAGGAATTTGTAGATATCGCCATTCTAGCTGCAGAAAAGGTGATTAACGAAACTCTGGACAGAGAAAAACATCGTAAGCTTATCGATGAGGTGCTGGACGACAGCACCACATTTAAGCAAACCTAGAGGGCCAACGGTCAATGCCAACAACAGTTTTCAGTAAACGTTATGCTCAAGCTGCCTTTGAGATCGCCCAGCAAAAGGAAAAACTGGAAGAATGGCACTCCGACCTGAGAAGAATTGCTGAGCTAGCGCGGGATGCCGAATTCACATCTTTGGTTGAAAACCCTAAACTACCGTTTCAGCCGAAAGCAGAGCTTGCGCAGGAAGCGTTAGGTAGGATAAATCCGCTGGCCTTGAATCTCGCCTACCTTTTAATCGCTAAAGGTAGGCTCAAGAGTGCCAGTCAGATTGCCGATGAATATGACCGCTTATTAGACGATTTTCATGGAATTGGACATGCCAGAGTCATTACTGCCGTTCCACTTGATGACACAAATAGAGAAAGGCTTAGCCAACGTCTTGAAGCCATAATCGGAAGGAAAGTAAGCCTTAGCCTTCAAGTCGACCCAAATGTTTTGGGGGGCTTTGTCGCTAGAATCGACGACAGAGTTATCGACTGCAGCATTCGTAACAAACTGGAGATGCTGAGGAGAAGTGTAGTTAAGGTCGGAACGTAACTACCTGTAAGAGGGGTGAACAATCATGACGACTGAGGGACGAGACATAGTCTCGGTAATTAAAGAGCAAATCGAACACTTTGGCGCTGCTGTGACCATGGTAGATGTGGGAACGGTAATCGAGGTAGGCGATGGAGTTGCTCGGATCCACGGGTTACGTGGTGCCAAATATAATGAGCTGGTGGAGTTTCCTAACGGTATTATGGGAGTGGCCCTCAACTTGGAGGAGGACAATGTCGCCGCCGTTATCCTTGGTGACCACACCAGTATCAAGGAAGGGGATGAAGTTCGCTGCACTGGAAGAGTGGCTGAAGTGCCTGTGGGCGATGAGCTTGTAGGACGAGTAGTCGACCCTATAGGTAACCCCCTAGACGATTTAGGCCCAATCAAGGCGACAAGGACCAGGCCTGTGGAGCGGGTTGCGCCCAATGTCGTAATGAGACAACCAGTAAGAACGCCAGTACATACCGGCATAAAGATAGTAGATAGCTTAATCCCGATCGGACGCGGCCAGCGCGAGCTCATCATCGGTGACCGGTCTATAGGCAAATCAGCCATTGCTATCGACACTATCATCAGCCAAAAAGGTGGTGACCTCATCTGTATCTATGTAGCTATCGGCCAGAAAACATCTAAGGTAGCACAGGTAATAGACGTATTTGAGAAATACGGAGCTATGGAACATACCATTGTAGTGGCGGCAAACGCCTCTGACCCAGCACCTTTGCAATATCTAGCCCCTTATGCCGGTTGTGCTATCGGGGAAGAATTCATGGAGCAGGGGAAAGATGTACTCGTTGTCTACGATGATTTATCCAAGCATGCTTGGGCTTACCGCCAGATATCTCTGATACTCCGGCGTCCGCCAGGTCGAGAGGCTTATCCCGGTGACGTCTTCTACCTTCACAGTCGGCTTCTGGAACGAGCTGCCAAGCTGGCTCCCGAGCACGGCGGCGGTTCCCTTACCGCTCTGCCTATTATAGAAGTCCAAGCCGGAGACCTGGCTGCCTATATTCCGACCAATGTCATCTCGATTACTGATGGGCAGATTTACCTTGAAACAGATTTGTTCAACACCGGCATTCGCCCACCATTGAACGCTGGTCTGTCAGTATCTCGTGTCGGCGGCAATGCCCAGACTAAAGCTATGAGGCAGGTAGCCGGTAAGTTAAGATTAGACATGGCTCAATTCCGTGAACTGGCCACTTTCGCTCAGTTCGGCACTGCTGACCTGGACAAAGCTACCCGGGCCCAGTTGGATCGAGGGCAGCGCACCACCGAAATACTAAAACAGCCACAATATACCCCGATGCCCTTGAAGAAAGAGGTCACAATTCTCTACGCTGTCACTAACGGCTATCTAGACGACGTGCCAGTGGAAACAACTGCCGCCTTTGAGCAGGGGTTTCACCGATTCATGGAAAACAGCCATCCTGAAATAGGACAGCGCATTGCTGCTGAGAAAGAACTCAAGCCAGAAACTGAAGAGGCTCTAAAGTCAGCAATTCTGGAGTTCAAACGAAGCGCAACTTATTAAAGGAAAGAAATGATTAACCCACGCCTTCTTCGTCGGCGCATCCGCAGTGTACAGAGCACGGCAAAAATCACCAGGGCAATGGAGATGATTGCCGCCGCTAAGATGAAACGAGCCCAGGAGCAAGCCTTAGCCGGGCGACCTTATAACGACAAAATAACTCAGGTAATCGCTGACCTGACGGCTGAGTTTGAAGGCATGGCCACCTTGCACCCGTTGTTGGCAAAAAGGGAGGTACACAGAATAGCTGTGGTTCATGTTACTCCTGACAGAGGACTGTGTGGTGGGCTAAATACCAATATGAATCGCCTCACGGCTAGCTTTATTCTAGAACAAAGTGTGCCAGTTACTGTCATCGCTATTGGGCAAAAGGGGCTGCATTTCATGCACCGCCACCAACGTGACATCCGAGCTGAGTTTACCAAACTCAGCGATCGCCCCACGTTGCTGGAGACCTTACCCATTTCCCATATTATCATTGATGATTATACTAGCGGTTTTATTGATCTGGTATATCTAGCTTATTCTCGCTTTGTCACCACGATGGTCCAAAATCCAACGCTAGAGCCATTGCTTCCCATAGAGCCGGCGATAATACCTAAGACTCAAACCACGGAGTACATTTACGAACCTGACCCCACATTTGTCCTGGGTGAGCTTCTACCCCGCTTTGTGGAAATGAGAGTTTACCACACTATTCTCGAGGCTATCGCCAGCGAGCAATCAGCTCGAATGGTAGCCATGCGCAACGCTACCGAAAATGCCAATGAAGCTATCGAAGAGCTAACTTTGATCCTAAATAAGGCCCGCCAGGAGATGATTACCAACGAACTTCTTGATATTGCTGGAGGCGCTGAGGCTATACGCTAGAGGAGGTGACATTTTGGCAAAGGGCAAAGTGATTCAAGTAATCGGGACAGTAGTTGATATTGAATTCCCTCAAGGGGAACTCCCCAAGATTTACAATGCCATCGAAATTAATCAAAATGGTAACAAGATTGTTCTTGAAGCCCAACACCACATAGGCAACAATTGGGTACGCTGTCTCGCTTTATCTCCAACCGACGGCTTGGAAAGAGGAGTCGAGGCAATCGACACCGGAGCACCAGTCACTGTGCCCGTAGGAAAAGCTACTTTGGGTCGGCTACTGAATGTCTTTGGCGAACCTTTAGACAACCTTGGCCCGGTAGAAACTGAGGAGCGTCTCCCCATACACCGTCCCCCACCCCCGCTAGAGGAACAAGAAACAACCACCGAAGTTCTGGAAACCGGGCTCAAAGTAATAGACCTGATTACCCCCTTTACCAAAGGTGGCAAGATTGGGGCATATGGTGGCGCTGGGGTGGGCAAGACAGTAATCATAATGGAATTGATTCATAACATTGCTACTGAGCATGGTGGCTTTTCTGTCTTTGCCGGCGTCGGCGAAAGGTCACGCGAAGGTAATGACCTGTGGTTAGAAATGAAGGAATCTGGAGTTCTAGATAAGACCATGCTGGTTTTTGGACAGATGAATGAGCCCCCAGGAGTCCGGGCCCGAGTAGGTTTAACCGGGGTAACCATGGCAGAATTTTTCCGCGACAGGGAAGGCCAAGACGTCCTCCTGTTTATTGATAACATTTATCGCTATATTCTTGCCAACATGGAAGTCTCAGCACTATTAGGCCGTATGCCTTCAGCCGTAGGTTACCAACCTACACTAGCTACCGATGTCGGCGAGTTGGAAGAGAGGATCACTTCCACCAAGAGAGGTTCCATCACTTCCTTTCAGGCCATTTACGTCCCGGCTGATGACTACACAGATCCGGGGATCGTAACCACCTTTGGTCATCTTGATGCCATCATTTCCCTGGAACGCTCTATCGCCGAACTCGGCATCTACCCGGCTGTTGACCCATTAACTTCCACGTCACGCATTCTTGACCCTCAAATCGTCGGCGAAGAGCACTACCGGGTTGCTCGGGAAGTACAACGAGTGTCGCAACGTTACAAAGATCTCCAAGACATAATCGCCATATTAGGTATGGAGGAACTGAGCGAGGAGGACAAACTCACTGTAGCTCGAGCCCGCCGTATTCAGAGATTTCTCTCCCAGCCTATGTCTGTCGCTGAAGCCTTCACTGGTATTCCAGGCAAATATGTCCCCACCAAGGAAACAGTGCGTGGCTTCGGAGAGATTTTGGAAGGAAAGCATGACCACCTTCCGGAAGCAGCTTTCTATATGGTAGGCACTATCGATGAAGCAGTAGAGGCAGCCAAGAAGCTTGAGGGATGATGATGGCAACTCTGAGGCTTGAGATCATAACGGCTGAGCGTCAAGTGCTCGCTGATGACATCGACATACTAGTCGCTCCAGGCATCGAGGGAGAGCTAGGCATCTTGCCTCATCACGCTCCTCTGATGACCATGCTTCAACCCGGCGAACTACTCATCAGAAAAGACGGGGAAGAAACGTACATGGTCGTTACGGGTGGTTTCCTTGAGGTACGCCCGGATAAGGTCATAGTTCTAGCAGATGCCTGTGAACGTGCCGAAGAGATCGATGTCGCGCGCGCTGAAGAGGCTAAACGCCGTGCTGAAGAAAGGCTCAAAACTCGACCGCCAGACATGGAGGCTGCTTCGATTGAAGCCGCTCTTCGCCGTTCCCTAACCCGCCTCAGAGTAGCCGAAAGAAGACGTCGGAAAGCGAAACCAGGTTTGTAGTTACAGCTCAGCTA
>JACNFS010000104.1 GCA_014384515.1 Dehalococcoidia bacterium
TGGCAATCCATCGCACCGGCTCCTCAACGGCTCGCTTGAGAATAGCAACGCCAGTGGCCTCATCACGTTCTGCCTTAACCTTGTCAAGAACAGAGCTGGCATTAAGTAGAGCAACACCACCGCCAGCCAGAATTCCTTCCTCAACCGCAGCCCTGGTCGCCGATAGGGCATCTTCAACGCGATGTTTCTTCTCCTTGAGCTCAACTTCAGTGGCTGCCCCCACCTTTACCACCGCCACACCACCAGCTAACTTAGCTAACCTCTCCTGCAGCTTTTCCTTATCATAGTCTGAGGTAGTCTCATCAACCTGTGCCTTGATCTGCTTGATTCGTGCCTGGATGTCCCCCTCAGTCCCTTTGCCCTCGACAATGGTGGTGTTGTCTTTGTCGGCCACCACCTTGCGGGCTCTACCAAGGTCAGCTACCGTCGTTGAATCCAGTTTCCGGCCTATCTCTTCAGAAATGACCTTGCCTCCGGTCAAGATAGCTATATCCTCAAGCATCGCCTTGCGTCTATCCCCGAAGCCTGGCGCTTTCACTGCGAGACAATTCATAGTCCCCCTGAGCTTGTTGACCACCAAGGTAGCTAAGGCTTCGCCTTCTAAATCTTCAGAGATAATCACCAGATTTTTGGATACCTGAAGTATTTTCTCCAGAACCGGCAAGATATCAGCTATAGCTGATATCTTCTTGTCGGTAATCAGGATATAAGGGTCTTCAAGTTCCGCTTTCATGAGCTCAGCATTGGTGATGAAGTAAGGGCTAATGTAGCCGCGGTCAAATTCCATGCCCTCAACGTAATCCGTCTCAAACAATAAACCTTTTGATTCCTCAACAGTAATTACTCCGTCTTTACCTACCTTCTCCATGACCTCAGCGATGAGATTGCCTATCTCGGCATCAGCTGCTGATATCGTTGCGGTTTGAGCCACCTGCTCTTTGGTAGTCACCGGAATGCTCATCTTCTTCAACTCGCTGACTATAGCATCCACCCCTTTCTCAACCCCCCGCTTCAATGCCATAGCGTCAGCTCCCGCAGCTATATTCTTAAAACCTTCAGTTACAATTGCCTGAGCCAGAATAGTAGCTGTGGTGGTACCGTCGCCGCACTTGTCATTGGTCTTACTCGCAGCTTCTTTCACCAACTGGGCTCCCATATTCTCAAACGGGTCGGGTAACTCGATCTCCTTAGCTATGGAAACACCATCATTGATCACCGTAGGTGCGCCCCATTTCTTGTCCAATGCTACAGGACGTCCTTTCGGTCCCAGAGTCACCTTAACGGCATCGGTTAAGGCATCGATGCCGCTTTTCAGCGCTCGCCTTGCCTCCTCACCATAAAGAATCTGTTTTGCCATCTTTTGAAACCTCCTCTTTTGTTTTATGAACCCTTCTTAGAAGTCCTCTTGGCTAGAATATCACTTTCCCTGAGGATAATCAGCTCTTCGTCGTCTTCCTTGATCTCGGTGCCACCATATTTAGCATAAAGCACCGTATCGCCAACCTTCACATCCATGACTATCCGTTTGCCTTCGTCAGTCAGTCTGCCTGGACCCACAGCAATGATCTTGCCTTCCTGTGGTTTCTCCTTGACTGTATCTGGCAGGACAATACCACCCTTGGTAACATCTTCCTTGGGTGTCGGTCGCACCACTACTCTGTCCCCTAGGGGTTGAAGTTTAGCCGCCATCTTTACCTCCTTCTTAAGACTTTAGCAGTCTCGGCATGAGACTGCTAATAATATTAACACAAACAAGTTAGTTTGTAAAGTCACTGCCTAGACACAATTATCCAATTCTCTTCAACAAATCACCCACTCGTGCCTACATCTCATATCCCGCCTTCTTGTAATCCTCTCTGGCTCTGTCTTCCAGGCCCGTTTTGTCGGCAAGCTCAGCAGCATGACTCCACATCCCCTCTTTCTCAAAGTCATGCAACTTGCTTTCTGTTTCAGCTACCTCATCTGGGGTTTCAACAATGCAGGCACGAAACCGCGACGGGAGCTTTCTAACCACGGCTTGGCACTTCGGGCACTCGCCGAGGGGTTTATCATCCATCCTTTGCATAATCTCAAAGCCGTTTCGGCAATATTTGCAGCCTTCTCCGGCTGCCTTATACTCATAGATAGGCATGTTACACTACCTTCCTCTGATGCTTCGTTAACATCTCAAGAAAACCACCATACCACCTCCCTTATTTTGCCACTGGAGAAAGCTCCTTGTCCACTCCACCTCCCAAGCGAGGATGGCTTTTCGACAAGCACAGCCAGATGCCGACCAATCTCACCGAAGTTAATATCGTTTTCTCCCGGTGCTCGTTTGCTTATTGATTGTTTACGCTATACCGTGTAAAATATAGAGGAAATGAGCCGAAAACGAAATCCGGTCAACTGGGATGGGCAGGGCGTTCGGGCGCTGAGGTGGCATTTGAGACTAACTCAAGCTAAGTTAGCCGAAGAGTTGGGCACCCGTCAGCAGACGATCAGCGAATGGGAAACTGGAATGTACAAGCCGCGAGGAACTTCAGCCACTTTGCTGACCATAGTTGCCGAGCGTTCCGGTTTCAAGTATGGGTCAATCGTGAAAGAAGAGACAAAGGAGTGAGGTGTACCCGGTCAAAGTAGGTTGCTGTGGTTTCCTCAAGGGGATGAAAAGCAATAGCCCGATTTACAGCTTCGGAACCAGCACCAGATCAAAAGCAGAGTTTACTGGATTGCTTCAAAGCCGTAGCATAGAAATGGTGATAGACGTTCGCCGCTTTCCCAGCAGCCGGATTGAACATTTCAAACAACAGCCACTGGTGCGACTACTGGCAGAAGTGCAGATTGACTATTTGTATTTGGGGGAAAAACTGGGTGGTTACCGGAGTGGTGGCTACCGAGCCTTTACCGCCACCCCAGAGTTTGAGCAGGGAATAGATATTGTGGAAAGAACGGCGGCGCAGAAGAGAAGCGCCATACTCTGTGCTGAGAGGCTTCCATGGCGATGCCACCGCCGGTTCATCACTTCTGAATTACAAAAAAGAGGTTGGCAAATAACACATATTATCGACGAAAAGCGAACCTGGGTGCCAAGTAGACCGAGCTAGTCGATTTTCAAAAATTTTTGCTCATGTCTACACGTAATCGTGTAAAACTAAGATGAACCCAGACATGTCAGAAAAAATTATTGCCCTTATTTGGCAACGCCAGTTGGTAGCCAGCCTGGTTACTGATGCCGGTGAACAACTTCAGATAATCCATCCGGGTAGAGTTAGTAGCGGCAGTGGTTGTGATTTCACAGATGCTGTCTTCGCCATCGACGGCAAAGTAATAAAAGGAGACATCGAGATCCATGTTAAATCCAGCCAGTGGTATAGCCACGGTCATCATCAAGACGCAAAATACAACAACATAGTCCTACATGTCGTGATGTGGCGTGATAGCCAATCTCCTACCCTGCTGCAGAATGGCAACACTGTTCCCACAATTTGTCTAGGTTCTTTCCTTGGCGACTCTTTGGGCAAGCTAAGGCACCAACCCTACGTATCCAACTACCCACTACCTTCGTGCCCACAAGCAACAAGGTTTTCAAACACCGAATCTTTGAGCAAATTGCTCACTGCCGCCGGCGAGGAAAGGTTCGCCGCCAAGACAACTTACTTTCACACAGCTCTAAACCGAGAAGAGGCTGGGCAGGTGCTTTTTCGAGGCCTGGCCAGAGCTTTAGGCTATGCCAGGAATGCCAAACCCTGTGAGGAACTCGCCGATAGGTTACTCCTCAGCTCCTTACAAAAAGTCGAACTTCAAACTAGTGCCGCTAGACAAGCCTGGATCTTAGGAACTGCCGGGCTCTTACCTTCCCAGCGGCTTAAGCTGCGATGCAATCTGGCCGAAGATGGAGAGGTCGAGGAGCTAGAAACGATATGGCGCTCCAGCGGTGCAGTCGAAACTATGAAGGAAACCGACTGGTGTTTTTTCAGAGTGCGCCCCGACAACTTCCCTACTCGGCGGCTCGTCGCCCTGAGCTATATCCTGGCCCGGTATAACAAATCAGGGCTACTCCCAGGAATAGTGAAACTGGTGAAGAAAGCACCTCGGGGGAGTGAACATCGCTGGCTGGAAAATGGCTTAACTATCGCCAGTCAAGGCTACTGGGCAAATCACTTCGACTTCGGCGTTACCAAGAAAGCAAGCTCAGCTCTTTTGGGCCGGGAGAAAGCTGCCCAGATAGCAATAAATACAATATTGCCGTTCGTCTGTGCTTGGGACGAGATAAGCGCTGAGCCAAAGCTGAAGAAAAAAGCCGCTGAGATTTACCACCATTATCCGAAGCCGGGAGACAATGAGCTAACTCGCTATATGAAACAACAGCTTCTGCTTAAGCCAGATGTTGGTCTTTCCGCCTGTCAACAACAGGGGCTGATTCATATCTTCAAGAATTACTGTCGTCACCGAGACTGTAGCCAATGTCCAGTGGCATCTAACCGAGAATAAGACTGGGCACCACGTCAATGTCATAGCCATCGGTCGCGCCCAGTTGGAAATGATAATAACCACAGGCAGCAATCATAGCTGCGTTATCGGTGCACAGACTCGGAGGCGGTATCAGGACCGGAATAGGTGAGTTGCGTACAAAGTGGTCACCAAGAGCTTTATTAGCTGCCACACCACCGCCCAGCAGTACCTGCCCAACCCCCAGTCTTTCACCAGCCTGTAGAGTTTTAGTAACCAGAACATCGACTATCGCCTGCTGGAAGCTAGCCGCTGCTTCGACCACGAAAGAGGCATCCAAAGAATCCTTGTCCTGCACTAGATGGAGCAACGCCGTTTTCAACCCGCTAAAGCTAAAATCGTCACTACCTTTGAGCCAGGCCCGAGGCAGAGGCAAAGAAGGTGTCCCGTTTTTGGCCGCCTCCTCAATAGCTGGGCCACCGGGATAACCGAGGTTCAAAATCCTGGCCCCCTTATCGAACGCCTCACCAGCGGCATCGTCACGAGTCCGCCCCAGCCTTTCGAACTGCCCATGTCCGGTCATCAACACCAAGTCACTGTGCCCCCCGGAAGCGATAAGGCAGAGGCAAGGAAACACCGGCTGCTCGTTACCCAGCCAGTTGGAGTAAATATGACCCTCGAGGTGATTAATACCAAGAAGAGGCAAACCTTGGGTCAAAGCAATCGCTTTAGCTACATTCACCCCGACCAATAGCGAGCCTGCCAGGCCGGGACCAAAGGTTACTGCGATAGCAGCTATGTCCTGCCAGGCGACTTTGGCCTCAGCCATAGCACTTTCTACCACCGGCAAGACTGTAAGCAGGTGCTGTCTTGAGGCAACTTCAGGGACGATCCCACCATAGCGAGCGTGAATATCCACCTGGGAGGCAACGATGTTCGACAGAATACCGGCCCCGTCCTCGACAACAGCAGCCGCAGTTTCATCGCAGGAAGTTTCGATAGCCAGGATTCTCATATCTCAGAATTATAGCATAAGTCGATAGAACGACTTGCAAATGAGACTGTTTAGCAATCCCACCCGTGATTCTGAGCCCTTCGCTTCCTGTCATTGCGAGCAAAGCGAAGCAATCTCGGCGCACGGGGGTGAGGAGAAACAGAGCGCTGCCCCAAAAAAAGCCACAGAGATTGCCGCGGCACTGCGTGCCTCGCAATGACAAAGAGCGGGCAAACCCTCGCCCCGGCAGCCACCTCCGAGCAACCTTAAAAGATCGCACTACATGCTATTTGGGGTCATTGCGGGGAAGCACTTTTAAGTTTCGACCTGTCATTTTGCATTTTTGTCTTTAACTTTTGCATTTCGACCCAAAATCTTCCGCCTACCCCTTTGCTATGCTCGGGGCTTCGACTCAGGATGACAACTAAACACTTTCTTGAAATTCGCTTTGCCCATGCTAAGTGCTATAATTGTAGACAAGATAGAAGGAGGCAGGTAACTCAGCTTGCCAAACTAAACAAGCCTGAGTAGAATATGCTAAAAGGATACTCTTGGGAGAGGGGAAATGGATACAGGTACATGGAAAGTTAAGTCAGGACTGGCCCAGATGCTGAAGGGCGGTGTGATTATGGATGTGGTCACGCCGGAGCACGCAAAAATTGCTGAGGACGCTGGAGCCTGTGCTGTCATGGCGCTGGAGCGCGTGCCAGCAGATATTCGAGCTGCCGGCGGAGTGGCTCGAATGGCTGACCCAACAGTAATTACTGCCATAATGGAAACAGTCAGCATCCCGGTGATGGCTAAATGCCGTATTGGACATTTTGTCGAGGCTCAAGTACTGGAAGCGCTGGGAGTTGACTTCATTGACGAATCAGAAGTGCTAACGCCGGCTGATGAGAGCCATCATGTCTGGAAACACGATTTCAAGATTCCTTTCGTCTGTGGCTGCCGCGATTTAGGTGAAGCCTTACGCCGCATCGCCGAAGGTGCAGCCATGATTCGAACCAAAGGGGAAGCTGGCACCGGTAACATTGTCGAGGCTGTGAGACACATGCGGGCAGTCCAGGATAGTATTCGCAAGCTCCAGGCTACGCCCACAGATGAGCTCACCAGCGAAGCCAAAGCCCTGGGCGCCTCTCTCGAGCTAGTGATGGAAATACATAAGACGGGCAAATTACCCGTAGTCAATTTCGCCGCCGGCGGTGTAGCTACGCCAGCCGATGCAGCATTGATGATGCAACTGGGCGCCGATGGTAACTTCGTTGGCTCGGGCATTTTCAAATCCAGCAATCCTGAGGCGGTAGCCAAGGCTATCGTCAAGGCGACTACCCATTACCAAGACCCGGCAATCATTGCTGACGTATCCAAAGCCCTAGGAGCGGCCATGCCTGGGTTAGACATAAAAACCATACCCCCAGAAGAATTACTGGCAACCAGAGGCTGGTAGAGTGAAAATTGGCGTCCTGGCTCTGCAAGGAGCTGTAGCTGAACATATAAGAGCCCTTTCCACTTTGAACACAGAAGCCATCCCCATCCGCTTACCATCAGAGCTCAATGGCCTGGATGCGCTGGTAATCCCGGGAGGAGAAAGCACCACGATAGCCAAATTGCTGTCTGACTATCGCCTGATGCAGCCGATACGGAAACTAGCTAGCCGGGGTTTCCCCATATTCGGAACCTGCGCCGGGATGATACTTCTAGCCAGAAAAGTAGCCGATTTAGACTTAAAGCCCATCGGAGCTATGGGTATTGAGGTCACGCGTAATGCCTTCGGCAGGCAAGTAGCCAGCTTTGAGGCTGACCTAAACATACCAGCGCTGGGCGATGGCACTTTCCACGGCATCTTTATTCGGGCTCCAGTGATACAGAAGGCAAACCCTGGTGTGGAAGTATTATGTCAACTCAACGACAATGTTGTGGCTGCCAGGCAAGGGAGGATACTTGCCTGCGCCTTCCACCCGGAACTAACTGATGACCTCAGACTCCACAGGTATTTCCTTGACCTTATCACAGGAGATTATAGTGTTTAACAATCCCCACCTGTCATTGCGAGCGAAGCGAAGCAATCTAACCTCACTCCCCCACCAAGATTGCCACGGCACTGCGTGCCTCGCAATCAATCATGCCTATTGCAATCGGCACCACGGAGGACGAAAATAAGGGTAGCCTAGAGCCGATGCTCCAATCTACCCAACATGAAGGATGAGAATCTGTTTTCGTAGCAATGACAATAAACGCCGCCCGGGAGATGCTATTTGCAGAAGGTAATTGCTGATGATTTAGACGCCCTGCTTGATGC
>JACNFS010000137.1 GCA_014384515.1 Dehalococcoidia bacterium
AGCCTAGTCTTTAGTTCAAGCTTGATCCTCTGGTGGTTAGAGCGAGGTGGAACCACCCGTTCCCATCCCGAACACGGAAGTGAAACGCCTCAGCGCAGACGATACTGGGGGGGCAACTCTTTGGGAAAATATGCCACTGCCAGGGGTTCTTTGAGCCGAGCGGAACTAGGCTTTTTTGCCACATTGGGCGTAACACTTTGCGAGTGTTTTGACTTAGCAAACCAAACGCCTTATAATTTGAATTGGTAGGATGGGTTGAGGCTCGCAACGAACGTAGAGGACCGGCGGTAAATATGGCTAGTAGGTTTGAGAAATTCTCCGAACGGGCTCGCCGGGCTTTGACCCGGGCTCAGGAAGAAGCCCAACGCTTTGGACACAACTATATTGATACAGAGCATGTATTGCTCGGTTTGATAGCGGAGGAGGAGGGCGTGGCCAGCAGAGTTCTGGCCAACTTAGGTGTGGCACCAAATAAGATACGGGCCGCGGTGGAGTTTGTAGTTGGGCGGGGGGAGAGATCCAGCATTGGCGAAGTCGGACTTACCCCTCGGGCCAAGAGAGTCATTGAGCTTGCGGTAGATGAGGCCCGCCGCCTGAACCATACTTACATCGGCACTGAGCATCTTTTGTTAGGGTTGTTGCGTGAGCGTGAGGGAGCAGCTGTCGGTGTTTTGGAGAGCTTTGGTGTCAGCCTGGAGAAAGCGCAAGCTGAGATCAACAATCTTCTTAGCCAGGGAGCGTCTCAAGCCCGTGGTGCCGGTCGAGGTACTGCTCGGACACCGGTTTTGGACCAGCTCGGAATCGATCTGACCAATGCGGCCCGAGTCGGTAAGCTTGATCCTATTGTGGACCGCGATAAGGAGATTGAGCGAGTTGTCCAAATACTTAGCCGTCGCACCAAGAATAATCCAGCGCTCATAGGTGAGCCGGGTGTTGGCAAGACAGCGATTGTTGAGGGTTTGGCACATCGAATTGTGGCGGGTGAAGTGCCTGAGACATTGCAAGGCAAAAGACTACTAACATTGGATATAGGCTCGCTGGTAGCTGGTACGAAATATCGTGGTGAATTTGAGGAGAGATTGAAGAAGGTTATTGATGAGATAAAGAATGCTGGCAATTGCGTGGTTTTTGTTGACGAGTTGCATACTATTGTCGGTGCGGGTGCTGCTGAAGGCGCTGTTGATGCTTCCAATATTTTGAAACCCTCGTTGTCTCGGGGCGAGATACAGTGCATTGGAGCCACCACCTTAGATGATTATCGAAAATACATTGAGAAAGATGCTGCGCTGGAGCGGCGCTTTCAGCCGGTCACGGTGGCTGAACCGACTGTAGAGGAGAGTTTGGACGTTCTGCGAGGCATCAAGGAGCGTTATGAAGAGCATCACCGCTTGACTATAAGTGATGAGGCTTTACAGGCTGCGGCTTCTCTCGCAGCCAGGTATATACCAGACCGATTTTTGCCCGATAAGGCTATTGATTTGATGGATGAGGCCTCCTCGCGGGTGCGCATAAAGCGCGGGGCAGTGCCCATGAGTTTGACTGAAGCCAGGCGAGCTTTGGAAAGCGTGCGCAAGGATAAGGATACTGCCATTTCTGCAAGGGAATATGAGTATGCCGCGGAGCTGCGTGATCGGGAAGTCCAATTAGCAGACAAAATGACCAACATGGAGCAGAAGTGGCAAGAAGAACAGAAGCAGGAAAAGCCCACGGTGACTGAGGAAGACATAGCTGAGGTGGTGAGCATGTGGACTGGAATCCCTGTAGTACGTTTGACTACGGATGAATCCAGTCGCCTTCTGAAGATGGAAGAAGCTTTGCACCGTCGAATTATTGGTCAAGATGAGGCTATAGTTACTGTGTCTAAGGCTGTGAGACGAGCCCGAGCCGGCTTGAAGGAGGTTCGTCACCCTATCGGTAGCTTTATTTTCCTCGGACCGACAGGGGTCGGCAAAACTGAACTGGTGAGGGCTCTAGCCGAGTTTATGTTCGGCAGTGAAGATGCTATGGTTCGGCTTGATATGTCTGAGTTTATGGAACGGCACGCTGTGGCTCGATTAGTTGGTGCTCCCCCGGGATATGTCGGCTATGATGAGGGAGGGCAATTAACCGAGGCGGTGAGGCGGAATTCCTACTGCGTCATACTCCTCGACGAGATTGAGAAGGCACACCCTGACGTGTTCAATATATTGCTTCAGATTTTTGATGATGGTCATTTAACCGATGCCAAGGGGCGCCGGGTCGATTTCCGTAATAGTATAGTGGTTATGACTAGCAATGTCGGTGCTGAACTTATAAAGCGTGATATGACTCTCGGTTTTGCTACTCACAGTGATGAGGGAAAGAATCGGCAAGTTGAATATGAGAAAATGAAGGAAAAGGTGCTCGGGGAGTTGAAGAAGGCCTTTCGTCCTGAGTTTCTAAACCGCATTGATGGCACAGTCGTTTTCCATGCCCTTAGCAAAGAACAAATCCGCCAGATTGTTGATTTGATGCTTAGCGAGGTAGCTAAGTCATTGGACGAGAAGAACATTAGGTTGGAAATCACCGATGCCGCTAGAGAGTTTCTGGGTGAAAAGGGTTATGATCCGGCCTTTGGAGCACGGCCTTTGCGTCGCGTAATTCAAAATGAGGTCGAGGATAAGCTTTCTGAAGCTTTACTCCGCAGCGAGTTCCAATCTGGGGATACTGTGGAGGTGGATTGTGACGACGAGAAAATCGTGATTCGAGCCGCTGCCGGAGCCTTACCAGGGGAGGGGAAAGCATAAGGATTGAGTTGCGTCTCGTAAATCTAGATTCTAAACATACTGACTCTTCTTAGGGCGGGATTAGGCACAGAGCACTGAATCCCCGCCCTTTTTGGTATTTGATTCTATTCTTGAGCGCGTTTTTGGTAGCACCATTGCACCAGTTATTGGCTACCGGGAGTACAGGGCGGTTTGAGGTCTAGTAGCTTGGATAAGTCTAAGCCCAAGACTGTATTTGTTTGCCAGCAATGTGGCAAGGAAAGCCCGAAATGGCTGGGGCGTTGCCCCAGTTGCCAGGAGTGGAACAGTCTGGTACAAACTGTCGTCACTGCTCCTACTCAGGTAGCTACATGGCTATATTCTGAGGAGAATAGGCCTCGGGAGCTTTCCCGGCTGAAAACCGAGACGTCACCCCGACTTATTTTTTCTTTGGCTGAGCTTAATCGAGTCCTAGGCGGTGGCCTGGTGCACGGTTCCTTGGTGCTTGTTGGCGGTGATCCTGGTATTGGAAAATCTACTCTGTTGCTTCAAGCTTCCTCGGCAGTGGCTGAAGGGGGAGGCACGGTAGTATACGTTTCTGGTGAAGAGTCCTCCCAACAGACTAAGCTGAGGTCGGAACGTTTGGGAATAGGCGGTGATAGGCTTTATTGCCTTCCTGAGACGAATCTGGAGATTGTTCTTGGACGCTTGGGTGAATTGTCGCCGAATTTGGTGGTTATCGATTCTATCCAGACAGTCTACCTTGAGGAGCTGAGCGGGGCGCCAGGCAGCATTGCTCAAATACGTGAATGCACCTTGAGGCTTATGCGCTGGGCGAAAGGAGCTGGGATTCCAGTTCTCATTACCGGGCATGTAACCAAGGACGGGGCTATTGCTGGCCCCAGGGTGTTAGAGCATATTGTTGACGTGGTCCTTTACCTCGAAGGTGAGACCTTTAGTAGTTATCGCATATTGCGGAGTGCAAAGAATCGTTTTGGTTCCACCAACGAGGTGGGAGTTTTTGAGATGAGTGGCAAAGGCTTAATCGAGGTGGCTAACCCATCTGAAGTTTTTCTGGCTTCGCATCGCGATGGGGCAGTTGGGTCGGCTGTGGTGTCTACTTTTGAGGGAAGTCGCCCCCTGTTGGTGGAGATTCAAGCGTTGACAAGTCTGGCTACTTTCGGCCCTCCTCGGCGTATTGCCAATGGGGTCGACTTTGGGCGGTTGCTTTTGATAGCCGCCGTGCTTACTAGACGTGCTGGAGTTAACCTTTCCAATCAAGACATCATAACTAATATCATCGGTGGCATGAAGGTTGGTGAGCCGGCTGCTGACTTAGGGATTGCTCTGGCAATTGCTTCGAGCTTCCGAGATTGCCAGGTTGCACCGGGACTTGCAGCTTTGGGCGAGGTGGGTTTGAGTGGGGAGCTTAGACCTGTGCCCCAATTGGAAAGGCGGGTTTCTGAAGCAGCTAGGCTGGGTTTCAAGCGTTGCCTCATTCCCGTGAGCTCGTCTAAGTCTTCTTTTGATGCAGGAGGCGTTGAACTTTTGAAAGCGAGTAGCCTAGCTGAAGCTCTTCGGCTAGCACTTGTGAGATCAACGAAGAAGTGAGAGTGTCGGGGTGAAGGATACCGTGTCTCAGGCAGGAGCTGTTATTGTCGGGGCTGGCAGTAGCCAGCGACTGGGAGCGGACAAAGTCTTCTTACCCTTGGCTGGCAAGCCTTTACTGGCTTGGTCGGTAGATGTCTGTCAGAATTGTGAACTACTGAGTCAAATAGTCATTGTTCTAAATGAGAGCAACCTGGATTCGGGGCGGAACTTGGTTGCTGAAAGAGGCTGGTCCAAGGTAGTGGGCGTGTGTCTTGGTGGTGAACGGCGGCAAGATTCGGTAAGACAGGGGCTCAAAGAGCTGAAGCGTTGTGATTGGGTGGTTATTCATGATGGTGCGCGTCCTTTCTTAACTCTTGACTTAATTCGTGATGGGTTAGAAGCGGCTCGGGGCACCGGGGCGGCTACCGCAGCGGTCCCAGTTAAAGATACAATTAAGCTGGGTGATGATAATGAGATGGTTAGAGAAACGCTCCATCGTCAGCGATTGTGGGCAGTACAAACGCCCCAGGTTTTCCGCTTTGATATAATAACTAGAGCCCACGGGCAAGTAACAGACGAGGTCACTGATGATGCCACCTTGGCGGAGCGATTGGGATATGAAGTTAAGCTCTACATGGGGTCTTATCAGAATATAAAGATAACCACCCCTGAGGATTTGGCCTTAGCTGAAATTGTAGTGAAGGATAGATAGGCTGATGCGAGTCGGAATTGGCTATGATGTTCATCCGTTGGTTTCGGGGCGGAATTTGGTGCTGGGTGGCATAAACATTCCCTTTGACAAAGGACTCTCAGGTCATAGTGACGCTGACGTGTTAACTCATGCTATAATTGATGCTCTGCTCGGCGCCGCTGGGCTCAAAGATATTGGCAATCAGTTCCCCCCAGATGATCCCAGGTATAAAGATATTTCCAGCTTGACCTTGCTGGATGAGGTTAACGAGTTGCTCAAGACCAAAGGTCTCAAGATTGGGAACATTGACGCGATTGTAGTTGCCCAGCAGCCTAAGTTATCGTCTTTTATTGATGACATGCGTGATTGCTTGAGTCGGACTTTGGGGATTGCCTTAGATAAGGTGATGGTTAAAGCAACTACCACCGATGGACTGGGTTTTGCTGGTAGGGGGGAGGGGATGGCCGCTTATGCTGTAGCTTTGGTGGAAGAGGATATTGTGAGCTTTGACGGAAGGACGACTTGATGCGTCTTATTAGAAGTATCAGGGCGGATATACGTGCGGTTTTTGAGCATGACCCGGCGGCGAGAAACGTCTGGGAAGTCATTTTCGTCTATCCGGGGTTTCATGCTCGGCAGTGTCACCGTGTAGCTCATACTTTGTGGAATTGGCGTATCCCCTTTTTGCCGCGGCTAGTTTCTCACGTCAGTCGCTTTATCACCGGGATTGAAATCCATCCCGGGGCCGAGATTGGGGAGGGGTTTTTCATCGACCATGGCATGGGCGTGGTAATCGGTGAAACGTCTGAAATCAAGGATAACGTTGCCTTATACCAGGGGGTCACCTTGGGCGGCACCAGCCTGCAGAAGAAGAAGCGCCATCCGACTTTGGGCAACAATGTAGTCGTTGGTGCCGGGGCGAAGCTTATTGGGGCTATCACTATTGGTGACAACGTCAAGGTCGGTGCTAGCTCCGTGGTGATAAGCTCAGTACCTCACAATGCTACCGTTGTTGGTGTGCCAGGTCGGGTAGTTGAAATTCGTAATCCCGACACTGACACCGTGGAGAGATTGCCCGACCCGGTTTGGGAAAAGCTCGAAAACCTGGAAAAAAGGATGGTTGATCTGGAAAAGCGCCTGGGTGCTGTCCAGACTGTGGATGAGGCCGCCATAACCGCTGATCCTTCACTTTCGGAGACGACGGATGAGAGTATTTAATACCCTGTCGGGACAGAAAGAAGAATTCCAGCCTCAAGGTGAAACGGTAACCATGTATGTCTGTGGCGTCACCGTTTACGATGACTGCCATATTGGGCATGCCATGAGCTATGTAATATTTGATGTCATCAGGCGCTATCTGGAATTCAAGGGCTACAAGTTAAAGCACGTGCAGAATTTTACTGATATCGATGACAAGATAATAGACCGGGCCCAGCAATTGGGAGTGCCACCGCTGGAGCTGGCTGAGAAATATGTTTCTGAGTATTTCAAAGATATGGATGCTCTGAATGTGAAGCGAGCCGATATCTACCCGAGGGCAACTGAAGAGATACCCAAGATAGTTGAAATCGTACAGGGTTTGATAACCAATGGGCATGCCTACGAGTCTCAGGGCAGCGTCTATTTTCGGGTAAAGAGTTTTGCCGGCTATGGCAAGCTGACTCATCAGGATTTGGACGACATGATGTCCAGAAGTTGTTCCACAGAGGGCGAGAAAGAAGACCCGCTGGATTTCGTGTTGTGGAAGGCAGCTAAGCCAGGTGAACCTTCCTGGTCGAGTCCTTGGGGTGAGGGCAGGCCGGGGTGGCATATAGAATGCAGCGCTATGGCATTGAAATACCTTGGAGACAGCCTTGACATTCACGGTGGTGGCCAGGACCTAATCTTCCCGCATCACGAGAATGAGATAACCCAGTCAGAGGCATTCACCGGAGTTGCCCCCTTTGTCAGATATTGGTTACATAATGGATTGCTGCAACTGGGTGAAGACAAAATGAGCAAGTCTCTGGGCAACTTGATAACGGTGAAGGAAGCTCTGGAACGCTACAGCCCTGACGCTGTTCGGCTGTTTATCCTTGGCTCTCATTACCGCAGCCCGCTGACTTACAGTGAGGAGACGCTCGAAGCGGCCGAGACCGGTATGGAAAGGTTACGACAGGCAACCAAAGCTGGAGGAGAGGCCGGTGGAAAAGCTGTTCTCGATAGCCAACCGTTTAAGCGCAGGTTTGTTGACAGTATGGATGACGACTTCAATACCGCTCAGGCGATAGCTGTGCTTTTTGACTTAGCCAGGGAAATCAACCGGGCACGGGAAGAAAAACACGATGTGACTGGCGCTCAGCATACTCTGGCCGAATTGGCTGGGGTTTTGGGCTTCACTTTGGAGGAGCCGTCAAGACCGCCGCTTGATGCTGAGCCTTTTATTGAACTTCTAGTCTCGACTCGCGTTGATTTACGTCAAGCCAAGGAATGGCAACTAGCTGACAAAATACGGAGCCGCCTGGCTGAATTAGGGATAACCCTTGAGGACACACCTAAAGGGACAGTGTGGAAGCGCCATCGTTGAGATTCCAATCATTGCTACGAAAATAGATTCTGCTCCTTTACCTTGGGTAGATTGGAGCATCAGCTCCAATCACGCCTAGAGCGGATGCTCTAGGCTACCC
>JACNFS010000088.1 GCA_014384515.1 Dehalococcoidia bacterium
AGTGAATTAGCCTAGGGAGCGGTTGAAATTGGAGACGATTACCATCACGCTTAATGGGCGGGAGGTAAGTGGTCAGCCTGGGATGACCATCCTGGACTTGGCACGTGAGTCGGGCGTGGCCATTCCGACCCTTTGTCATGACCCTCATCTGGTTCCGATTGGTGCCTGTCGTATCTGTATAGTGGAAGACGAGCGCTCAGGAGCATTGATGGCATCCTGCGTCACGCCTATAGCACCAGGAATGGTAATTGATACTCAGTCTCCACGAGTGCAGGAACGCCGAGAGACCATAATTAAGCTGATGTTGGCCAGCCATCCTGATTCCTGTATCGTATGTGACAAAGGTAATTGCTGCCAGTTACGCAAGGTTGCCTCAGATATGGGCATTGGACTGATAGAATTTCAGAGGATCCCCCAATTCGCTACAGTCGAAGAAGTCAATCCATTCATTGAGAGAGATTTGACTAAATGTATCCTCTGCGCCAAATGCATTCGGGCATGTGAAGAGCTGGTTGTTGAAGGTGCCATTGACTACATCAACCGAGGATTTAGCTCTAAACCGGCGACACTGAACGACTTACCGCTGGAAAACTCAGAGTGTACTTTCTGCGGAACCTGTGTAGCGCTGTGTCCTACTGGCGCGCTGACAGAAAAAGAGAAAACATATAGAGGAGCAACTACTACAACCGTCCGTACGGTCTGTCCTTTTTGCGGCTGTGGCTGCGACGTTTGCCTGGATGTCAAAGATGGCCATCTGACTCGGGTCAGACCTGATGGAGATAGTCTGCTAACCCACGGTACCCTTTGCGTGAAGGGAAGCTACGGTTATGATTTCGTGCATAGCCCGGAAAGACTAACCAGCCCTATGGTGAAGGAGAACGGTGACTTCAAGGCGGTGTCCTGGGAGGAAGCCTTGGGGCTGGTGACTGACCAGTTCAAGCGAATAAAGGAAACTTATGGCGCCAGCAGCTTAGCTGTACTTGGCTCATCCAAGTGCACCAACGAAGAGAACTACTTGCTGCAGAAGTTCGCCAGGTGTGTCCTGGGTACCAACAATATTGACAATGGTAGTCGCCTATATGGTTCCGCTAGTCATGTGAGTCTTGCTCGGACTGCGGGCTTTGCCGGTACGACAAACTCCCTTGACGACCTTGAGGAATCACAGGTGCTATTAGTCATCGGAGCTGATCCGACCTCCTCAGCGCCCCTCGTAGGGTACGCCATAAAGCGTGCAGTTAGGCAGAAGGGTGCCAAGTTGCTGCTGATAGACCCTCAACGAACAAAACTTGCCTCTTGGGCGCATCTCTGGCTAAGACCCAAAGTTGGCACCGATGTGGCTCTAGTCAATGGTATGGCAAAGGTAATTATCGACGAAGCCCTGTTGGACGGGGACCTCGCAGCTACAAAATCGGATGACCTTGAGCAATTGACCAATGGGTTGCAGACGTACACCCCTGAGCATGTAGAAGAGATTACTGGGGTCTCGGTTCAACAGATACGCGAAGCAGCTCGACTCTTCGCCGAGGTGAGCCGCGCTTCAATTGTGTACGGCAATGGTGTAACTCAGCATGTTAATGGAACGGGCACTGTGACTGCTTTGGTGAATTTGGCGTTGTTGACTGGGAACTTGGGGGCTGGTGGAGGCGGCATCTATGCGCTGCAAAGGGAAAATAATGGCCAGGGCGCGTGTGACATGGGAGCTCTGCCCGATTTTCTTCCCGGATACCAGAGTGTGCAGGATGCTCAAGCTAAGAGGAAGTTCGAAGACTGCTGGGGATGTCGCCTGCCTGATGACAAAGGCCTAACAGCCTTGGAAATGATTGATGGGGCAAAAGAGGGTGGAATTAAGGGGATGTATATTGTAGGGGAAAACCCCGCCTTGAGTTTCCCACGATTGGCTCTGGTTAGGGAAACCCTGGCATCACTCGATTTCCTGGTGGTGCAAGATATGTTCCTTACCGAGACGGCGAATTTGGCGACAGTGGTCTTGCCGGCGGCAAGCTTTGCTGAAAAGGAAGGTACGTTCACCAATTTTGAAGGAAGAATACGAAGGCTGAGGAAAGCTCTGGAGCCAGTCGGCGACAGCTTGCCAGACTGGGAGATAATACTTCAACTAGCAAAGGGCATGGACTACCCGATGCCATACTCTTCTCCCCAGCAGGTTATGGACGAGATTGAGGGATTGGTCCCTAAGGCACAATTCCCGAGTGGACCCGGGCGCTTCTCGCCGGTCGACTACGTACCAGAGTCGCCGAGTTCGCGGGATGGATATCCTTTCACCTTGTTGGCTGGGACTACACTGTATCAGTTCGGCACCGGCTCCAGAACTTCGAGGTCTTCACGGCTGAGCAAATTCTCGCCGAAGGCCTTTGTTGAGGTCAGCGAGCCCGATGCCAAAAGTCTCGGTATCAACGACGGTGACGTGGTCAAGGTGGTATCGCCTGTTGACGAGGTGACTGCTGCAGCCAAAGTTACCGACGCACTTAGTCAAGGGATGATCTTTATGCCCGTGTCGTTCCCAGAGAGTCCTGTCAATGGGTTGTTTGACATTGTCTTAGACCCTGGGACAAAGACCCCGGCTCTAAAAACATGTTTGGTAAGGCTGGAAAGGATTGCAAATCATGGTTGAGCTGAAAGAGAGACCTGAACCCAGCTTGGCTCGGATAAATGAACTCATAGCTGATTATGAGGGTGGAAAGTGGGCATTGATCCCACTCCTTCAAAAAATGCAGGAAGAGTTTGGATATATCCCTCCGGAATCCACGCGGCTGATAGCCGGAGCCGTCGGCTTATTCCCCGCCCAGGTGCAAGGAGTAATCTCCTTCTACACACAACTGTACACAAAACCTCAGGGGAGAAATGTTGTCAGGGTATGTCGAGGAACAGCTTGCCATGTACGGGGTGGTAAGACGATATTGAAATTGGTGAAACAGCATCTGGGGCTTGAGGAGGGGGAAACTAGTCCTGATTATGAATACACCTTGGAGACGGTTGCCTGCATAGGGGTCTGCGCCCTGGCTCCTAACATAGTTGTTGGCACATCAACCTACGGGCACATGAATCCCAAGAAGGTGGCGCAACTGTTCGGTAGCAGAAAGGGCGAGGAATAACATGCCAGAGCACAAGACTGTTTTCGTTTGTCAAGGCACGGGGTGTGTTTCCGGCGGGTCGGATGCTGTTTACGAAGCGCTTAAGGCAGAGGTAGCGCGGCAGAAATTGCCGAACGTTGAGGTGGACTTCACTGGCTGCCATGGCTTCTGCGAGCAAGGACCCAACGTGATTATTGAACCGGAGGGCGTTTTTTACACGCATGTCCAGGTTGAGGATGCGCCCGAGATTGTCGGCTCGCACCTCCGTGATGGTAGGCCGGTGGAGCGCCTTTTCTATCGTGAGCCGGCGACTGGCCAGAGTATTGCGTATTATGCAGAGATAAACTTCTATGAGAAGCAGCAGCGTGTTGTCCTGCGCAATTGCGGGCACATCAATCCCGAAAAAATCGACGACTACATTGCCAGAGAGGGCTACAGGGCTCTAAGGAAAGCTTTTCTTATGACATCTGAGGAGGTTATTGAGGAAATCAAGAAGTCTGGGCTCCGCGGTCGTGGAGGTGCTGGTTTCCCCACCGGACGCAAGTGGGAGTTCTGCCGGAATGCGCCCGGCGACACCAAATATGTCATCTGCAACGCTGACGAAGGTGATCCCGGGGCCTTCATGGACCGCTCTATTTTGGAAGCCGACCCCCATGCCGTCATAGAGGGCCTAACCATTGCTGGATATGCCATAGGGGCCAGCGAGGGTTATATATATCTCCGCGCTGAATACCCATTGGCAGTAAAGCGATTTCGTATTGCTTTGGAACAAGCCAAAGAGAGGGGATTCCTGGGGGATAATATCCTTGGCTCAGGCTTTGTTTTCGCAATAGTTGTCAAAGAAGGTGCTGGCGCCTTTGTCTGCGGCGAGGAGACGGCACTGATTGCCTCCATCGAAAGCAAACGGGGCATGCCCCGCCCTCGGCCACCATTTCCAGCACAGTCAGGCCTGGATGGGAAGCCCAGCAATATCAACAATGTAAAGACGCTGGCCTCTGTCCCTGTCATTATCGACCAGGGAGCCGACTGGTTTGCCAGCATAGGCAGTGAGAAAAGCAAGGGCACCGCTGTCTTCGCTCTAACCGGCAAGATTGCTAACAGCGGCTTGGTAGAAGTGCCCATGGGTACGCCCCTGTCCACTGTCATCTTTGATATCGGAGGCGGCATCCCCCGCGGCAAGCGGTTCAAGGCAGTACAGACTGGTGGTCCCTCGGGTGGATGTATCCCGGCCCAGTTTATTGACACCCCTGTAGATTACGACTCGCTGGCTCAGCTGGGGTCCATCATGGGTTCCGGCGGAATGGTAGTGCTGGATGAGAATACCTGCATGGTCGAGGTGGCTCGATACTTCCTCAGTTTCACCCAGGATGAGTCCTGTGGGAAATGTGTCCCCTGCCGCTTGGGAACCAGGCAGATGCTGGAAATCTTGACCAGAATCACTCAGGGGAGAGGGCGCGACAGCGATATGGATACTTTACTCAACATAGCCATGGCAGTCAAAGAGTGTTCATTATGTGGTTTGGGCCAGACGTGTCCTAACCCTGTGCTCACAACCATCAAGTACTTCAGGGATGAATACGAGGCTCACATAAAGGAGAAAAAGTGCCCTGCTGCTGTCTGCGATTCGTTGATGATATCGCCATGCCAGCATACCTGCCCGGTAGGGATTAACATTCCCAAATATGTTGCCCACATCGCTGCCGGGGAATATAAGGAGTCTATCGATACAATCAGGGAACGGAACCCGTTCCCAGCCATATGTGGTCGCATCTGTCATCATCCCTGCGAGGGAAAGTGCCGTCGTGGGGAGCTTGACTTGCCTGTAGCCATCAGGTCGCTGAAGCGATTTGCCTCTGATTGGTACTTTGACCATGTAGCTGAATTGCCGGCCCCTGAGCCCTTCCCTCGAATCAAGAACCAGAATGTGGCTGTGGTAGGAGCTGGACCTACCGGGCTCAGTTGTGCTTACTATTTGGCTCAGACGGGCTATGGAGTCACTGTTTTTGAGGCTCTTCCTGTGGGTGGGGGCATGCTCTCGGTGGCCATACCTGAGTTTCGATTGCCTCAGAAAGTCATTCAGCAGGAGATTGATTATATCGCCAAATGTGGAGTTGACATAAAATATAACACGCCTATTGACGTGAACTTTACTGTGGAAGACCTGAAGAAAGATGGTTTTGCCGCCGTCTTTGTCGCTGCCGGAGCTCAGAGGAGTCAGCGCATAGGCATACCTGGCGAGCTGGAGGACATTGAAGGCTTTCACTACGGGCTGAGATTCCTGAGGGATGTCAAGGTCGGCAAAGAGGTTAGAATTGGGCGTAGGGTAGCTGTTATCGGTGGCGGGAATGTGGCTCTGGATACTTCGCGCACTGCTCTTCGTCTTGGTGCTGATGAAGTGAACATCTTCTACCGGCGGTCGCAGGATGAGATGCCGGTGACCGAGGTCGAATATGACGAGGCGGTGGCTGAGGGCATAGGAATGAATTTCCTCGTTAGTCCCACCCGCATAGCTAGTGAAAACTGGAAGGTGACCGGCTTGCAATGTATCCGTATGCAGTTGGGTGAGATGGACGCTAGTGGACGCCGTCGGCCAGTTCCAATTCAGGGCTCGGAGTTCTTTGCAGACGCAGATATGGTGGTCGCTGCTGTGGGTCAGGCACCCGACCTATCGTTTTTACCGCGTGACAGTGCCCTGGAACGCACACGATGGGAGACACTGGCTGTCGATGATAATACCCTGTCTACTAATGTCCCTGGGGTCTTCGCCGGCGGCGACTTTGTCACCGGCCCTGGTATGGTCATTGACGCTATTGCTGCCGGCAGAAGAGGGGCTCTCGCCATAGATAAGTATCTCAAGGGAGATACCTCAAGGGTGGAAATGTACGACCTGAAAAGTGAGGTCATTCTGGAAGCTACGACCGAGCAACAGGAAGAAGCATGGGAAGCGCAACCGCGGCTGGAAGTGCCGACGCTTCCCGCCGAGGAGAGGAAAGGCAGCTTCGAGGAGATAGAGCTGAGCTTCTCAGAGGAGAAAGCCATACAGGAAGCCAAGCGATGCTTGCGATGTGACTTAGAAAAATGAGGACTGCAAGCGCCAGCCTGTTGGGAAAGCTTGTATTGCCCATTTAGGAGGGTTTGAGGATGAAATCTATAACCAAGCAGAAGCCTTTTGATGAAATCGAGCAGCAACTGGAAGGTCTTGACAGAGTCTATATCATTGGCTGTGGCACTTGCGCTACTATGACCAAAACTGGAGGTAGAGAAGAGGTTCTTGATATGAAAGACCGTCTGCAAGAACTGGGCAAGATGGTCACCGGCTGGACGGTTATTCCGACTGCTTGCGATGATATGACAGAAGTCGCTCTGACAGAGAATGGCGGAGATATCCAGAGCGCGAACTCTATACTGGTTATGTCCTGTGCCCTGGGAGTGCATAAGGTGAATTCGTACATTGATAAGCCAGTCATCCCAGCGTTGGATACCCTGTTCATAGGGATGGAGGATGAGCCGGGCTGCTTTCATGAAGTCTGTGCCCAGTGTGGTCAGTGTGTCCTCGGCCAAACTGCCGGTATTTGCCCGTTAACAGCATGCCACAAGGGTTTATTAAATGGACCATGTGGCGGCACCAATGATGGTAAGTGCGAAGTCGATAGAGAAAAGGATTGTGCCTGGACTCTCATATATCAGCGCTTGGAAGCTCAGGGCCGGCTTAATTTGATGCGGAAATATCAGCCTCCCAAAAACTACCAGGTGACTCCCAGCCCGCGGAGCATCAAAGTCGCTTGAGTGAGGAGAAATGACCATGGCAAAAAGCTTTAAGGAAGCCCTTAACTCTGGCAAATTCGTCATAACCAGTGAGATTGGACCACCAAAAGGGACAAACCTTGAGAAGATGTACCATCATATTGACCTTCTGAAGGACAAGGTAGATGGCATGAATGTCACTGACCACCAAAGCTCGGTGATGCGCTTTCCTTCTATTGGCGGCTGCCTGGCTATCAAAGAACGCGGTGGCGAGCCGATATTGCAGATGACCTGCCGCGACCGCAACCGGCTTGCACTTCAAGCTGAACTTCTGCTGGCATATACCAGGGGCATAAGAAATGTCCTATGTCTTACCGGCGATGCAGTTCCTGTTGGCGACCATAAGGAAGCTAAAGGGGTCTTCGACCTCGATTCGCTTCAACTTCTAATGACAATTCGTGAGCTGGAAGCAGGGAAAGACCTTGGGGGAAATGACCTTGATGGAGCCGTTGAATTCTGTGCTGGAGCCATAGTTACTCCAGAGGCGAACCCAATAGCACCTCAGTTGATGAAATTTGAGAAGAAAATCGAGGCCGGAGCAGAATTCTTCCAAACTCAAGCCATATACAACCTGGACAACTTCGCCAAGTTTATGCAGCATGCTCGTCAATTTCCGGTCAAGGTTCTGGCCGGAATAGTCCTGCTTACCTCAGCCCGGATGGCGAAATACATGACTGACAACGTACCTGGCAT
>JACNFS010000049.1 GCA_014384515.1 Dehalococcoidia bacterium
CAGCAACCAACCGTACTTAGTTTTGATTGGTTGAGCGCCAGCACCGATCTTTTTCGCATCCCATCTCATCCCGGAAGTTGCCCCGGCCAGTATCTTGTGTTCCTTCTTGGGCCAAGGGCAACTCAAATGGCGGGAAAAGGTTATCCAAATGTGCGGATCAACCCGATGCAGCATGGCAAACTTCCCATTGAACTGTTCAGGGAATAAAGTAGCATCCTTGTTACTAAACCTAGGGAAAACCAGCCCATGCCTTTGCCAGGCTTCCCACCTATAGCTTACGAAATCATCAACGCCGATAGAAGCGCAGGCAATTTGAGCAACTGTGTTGCTGTAGGCGGTGTAAAGCATGTAGATGCGATCGCCGATCAAGGTCAAGCGGGGGTCTTCACACCCTCTTTCTTCACTCCTACCCTTTGGCTTGAAGATTGGCTCTTCTAGCCTTTTGGTAAACTTAAATCCGTCTTCACTGACGGCTAGCCCAAAGCGGGAAATAAAATCGTCTCCCACAGCCCGATAAACGAGATAAACCTTGCCGTTTAGCCTTATGGCGCCTGGGTTGAATACGTATTTTGATTCCCATGGGTGCTGCTTGATGGCTTCAAGTACTGGGTTTCCTGGGAAACGAACTAGCCCTCCTGCACGAGGCTGCTCCGGAGTAATGATTTGTTTCTCAATCACCTCCTCAGCCTCTTTTATTGCCCCAAGTAGGATTGGAGACAGGTCCTCCCACTCCCTGCCCTGCCCCATGAGCCCCACGATCTTGTGTTCTATTGCTTCCTCTTTCCCTCCAGCGGCTTTGAAATACTCGGTAAGGAACTCTTGTGAAGACCAATCCCGCTCCACGTGTAGGGAAAGGGGCGTGGGTAATCCTGCTCCTCCCTTGGAGCTGTAACTTGCCCAGGTCCAGGCAGAGCAGGGGATAAATGTCCCATCAGGGAGTGTGAGAGCCAGATGATAGGAATCGGCCACGTCCTTGAGATGCTGGGCCAAGCTTAAGCGTGATTCGTCTCCATCTGCTTGGCGAGTGATTTGCTCGGCCATCTCTCTTAACCGCTTCACCAGCTCCCGCTGATGCCCATTTTCAAAGACATTGTGTGCTGATAACGGCTCCCTTCCCCAGTGACCCTTTAGGGAACTTATTATCCTTTCGCCAAAGTCTCTTCTTTCATCAGCAAACGTTCGCCATATCTTGCCAAACCGCTCAGCCTCGACGATATCCTTGGCAATGGTCGTGAAGTAGCGCAACTTGGGGAATTCTCCTCCTATTCCCTTGTGCAAATTGCTTACTACTATTCTCCCTGTGATCTTATCGAGGGCGTGAGAGTCCTTCATGTCTAATAGGGAGGGGAACTCTTCATAGCTCACCACCATGGGTTTTACAGGGCAAGGTGCAAAATGCTCCGGGCGAACGTATTCTTCTACCAGTCTCCACACCTGTTCTATATATTCCCGCTCCTCAGACCAGTTAGCCAAGGCTAACGCATCGCCAGGTTCATGTTCCTGAAGGAGCTCGGTAAGGCTACCGTGGCCTAGCTTGGTGAGCAGGTTGGGCGGGGGATATTGCCACAAAAGCCAAGAGGCCATCTCAGGTGTCAAAGCAAAGGTATCCTGATGAGGGAAGTAACCAAATATGGCCTCGACCATCTGTCGCGTTCCCTCCACACGGGAGATATCTCCAGGCAGAAGGGAATTGTCCATCTCCCTCTCTACCTCATGCATGAAATCTTGTATCCGTGCTGCTATCTCTAGGGAACTAGCCTCTTGAGGGACTTTTAGCCTTTCATGAACGAATCGTTCAAACTCCTCCCTGTATTTCCGGAAGATAGAATCGTAAATAGCGTTGGCAGTAATCACCTTTCCCTCAGGATTGCTAAGCTCCAACGGCACCACCAGATGTACGCCGGGAATGAACTCGCGATAGGTCACCTTGGGCACCGGAGGCTTGAGCGCTTCTTCTCTTGTTTTCCACGCAGCCATAAAATCTGGCTTCTGGCGGATGAATTTGTCCACAGCTGCCTCGATTTGCCTCTCGGCCTCCAGTGGCACCAAGTGTTCCGCATCATCAGGAAGGACCGGTTCCAATCTGGCTTTTAGGGCTTGTAATTCCAAAGTAAAGCTGGTCACATATCCCTCGTGGAGGGGGATAAAGGAGTTAATCAAATCGTTCTTGTCAAATTCCTTGCCGAAAGCAAAATCCAGCAGGAAATCATAGACAATTTGTGCCCACAGCTGGGCAGGGAAATCAAACGGTCTAATTTCAGTCTCGGCCAGTTGTTCAAGCTGCCGGTAGGTTTCATTGGGAAGGACCTTCTCATATAGCGGATAGAAGTTATTGAAACCCCGTCTAAATTTGGCCACTAGCAGGTGAGGGTTTATTCGCACCTCGTCAGGCGGATGTTCCTTTCTAACCCCGAAGCTAGCCAAAGGCTGCAGCAGAGGCGATTCACGGATTGTCTCTGCTCCTCCCCACCATTCCCTATCAGCTACAATTTGCTCAAAGAGCACTTTGGCTACCCACCGTAGCACCAGTTCTGTCTTCGTTGCCGACGGTTTATGAATCTTTATGCCCAGGTTTGTTTCGCAAATTCTGGCCCCGCTGGAAATAGCTACGGTAGCTAACCAGCTATCTACGCCATATCCACTGATCTCGGTACTCCATGGGTAACGAGGGTCCTGTAAATAGGTTCTAAGCAAGCGGTGAGAAATTCCCCATTGTGCCCCTACCAAGTCATGAATAGGATGATTGTAGATAGCCGTAAGCAAGGGATAAACCAGATGAGTAGAAATGGGCGACTCAAAATAATGGCGGTTAAAGCGTGAGATAACTATGTCCATCTCCTTTGTTCTGATGGGTTCGAGGAGAAGTCTAATCCAGTCAGGGGCAAATCCCTCAATTGTGCCATCCCTGTTTCGGCTGTTTAAGTCAGCTTCCAAAATGAGTAGGTCAGCGCCAAGCATTCTAGATATTTCCATGATTGCCCGTATGCCCCAACCCTTCCCCTTTAGCCTCTCATCATTTAGTAAGAACGATATCTGGCTTATCTTGGGACTTTGGGGGAGGTCATTCATCACCTCGAGGACTTTCTTACCTGCTGGCGCACCAGCCGCTACAATGACGCATTTTTGTTCTGGACAAAAGTCACTCAGTCCTTTTCTTACGGTATTCAACACGGTCGCGATAGTGTCGACTTCATTGTAGAAAGGAATCCCCACAACGATATCAGCTTCGCCCATTTCTTGTGCCTGGCTTAATGGCTCTCGCATAACCCCTCTAAAGCACTCATCTACTTCTTCAAAAGAGGCTGCCTTTACTCTCTCATGATTTGGCCCGGCATGAAGCCTCGGGAGCGAAGCGGAAATACGATTATTTCTGAGGTCGCCAAGATGATTGACCATTACTAATGTCCTTTAGGTAGCTACCTCAAGAGATGGTTGAATTCTCTTCTCCTTGTTCAGAAACTGCAGAACTCATGATACTTGGCGCTGTTGTTGTAGACCGTACGATTTCCTTCACCAAGCTCTTGGCGCATCAACCCTTGTTCCGTTCTCGCTTTAGAGCTACTGTAATCCTCCCTGCTAACTCCCTGGTCTGCTAGAATTATAACAAGCCCAGGCGTCATATGAAAGGATTCAACACACTTGTCAGCGGAGATTCCTAATGACGGAGATTAGGAGTTCAGGCATAGGGAGTAACCGGGCCATTCGCATAGGCCCGACTTCGACTACTTAGTTTGCGAACATTGTCTTTGGAGAAGCCATACTTGAAGTGATACGCGGTGGGTTACCATGGCAGATTGGACAGGGTTACCGCACTGGAATTATCTCTGGAAAGCCCTCCACCCTATTTCCCGATAGAAGCCTGGTTATGATTTCAAGTTTCGGGTTGGCATTCTTTCATTTGGGGTGTGAGTTCTTGGAATGACTGCAGCATCAATTACCATCCGTGCGACATCGGTTGCCATGATGTGCCCAGCTAATTCATAATGTCTTCGGGCTTGGTTTGCCCAGGAGAACTCCGTGGCGTACTTCAGCACCGTCGCTTCGAGCCTTTCTCTAAGCTGCCGGTGGAGTATGAGATTCTTACTCTTCACCAACAGATGTCCCAGGTTTGTGTCCACGAGTTCTCCAGCCTCCTTCAAAGTCTCGCCAACTCCCTCCAAATCACGGCAGGCGACTGTTGCACCAGCCCCAAGAGCATGCGCTATAATACCACTTTGGGTACAATCACTAGGCCAGTAGAAGTTGATATCCATGGCGCGCTGCGCCAGGGGGAGTGTATTCCGTGGTAGCCAGATTTCGAGGAGAAGTTTGTCCCTGTTGTTCCGTGCCCTTCGTAGTTCTTCGGTATAGATTCTTTCAAGTTCGTTTGCCGGGCATCCAATACGCACAGCTACGATTCTCTTGTGAGGCACGATCTTCTGCAAGTCATCTCTAAAGGAATAAAGTAACGCCGTGCCCTTAAAAGGACTGAGAAAACCAGTTTGGCCTACTACAACAGTTTCTGGATCAAGGAACGTGCCCTGTTTAATCAAGATTTCCTTTGTTGCCTGATCAAGGCTCGATTCGTGTACTAGGAAATCGCTGAGTTTCTCTTTAGCCTCTTTCCGGCTCAGGCAGCGTATCTCTGGAAATGAATGTATGCCATGTTTCATAATATGTACCTTACTGCCGTGTTCAGGAAAAGCTGAGGTGACTGCATGGTAAACCCCGTCACTAAAAACTGTAATGGCCTGAACATAAGGCAGTAAGGCTCGCAGTAGGTCATATTCTCGACTACGTAGCCCGGTTGGAGTCTCGAGGCTTTGATAGTGAAGGGTGTGCAAAGACACGATCTTTGGCATATCCAGATTCCTAAGCATATCAATGAAATTCTGACTATCCTGCCAGATACCAAACTCGTGTTGAAACCACAAGATAGTCTCTCCCTTTTTGGCTCCAAGTTTCTTGAGTCCCTCGACAATCGTTGAGGCGGATATGTCACGACGGCCAGGTATGCCATACCAAACTCGATCCTTCGCTTCAACATCATCGACAACGAGTGGTGCCCCGTACGTCTCCAGATCAAAAGAAATCACCCCCCACTTTCCAGAAGGACACTCACGAGTCAGAAAGCTCGTATAGTAGCCTATCCCGCACATTATGGGCTTGTATGGTCCCACGAAGTAAATCGATCTCATTCCATCGTTTCCTCTTGCGCACTCTCCCATCTGCACGGCGGCGAAGCCTACCGGGTTTTTCCTGTACCCCAAGCCTGCGATGTGGCGCAAACGACAGTGACCTGATTCAGAATTCGCTCGAATCCGCCTCCAAACCAGAAAGGGCACTTACAAATCGCCATCCAGAAGCGATTGCAGTACTCATGTTCCACCTTCACAGTCCTCCGACTAAACTTCTGATTGTTCGTAGAGTTATTAAGGTCGCTACCTAACTCTGGATTATAGGCGGTACCTGGGTGGCTGTCAATTCCGCTCGGGCTTGACGGCAAACGTCACGTGATCTAACATACAAGCGTATGAAGGTGAACCACGCGTTGCGAAGACAAAGAAGGGGTTGGTTTCCCGAGGTGGGGAGTTAGCCTGATGAAGGTGCTCATTCTTCATTTTCGTTCCGCTCCTAACCATGACTCACAGGAACTGCGGCACCGTAGGCGGGCAAGTGAAGTTGACTCGGCCGGCACCGATGGCGTGTCACTGGAGATGATGAAGCGTAGGACTCTCCTTGAAGCCATGGGCCATGAGGTATCGATTTGCTCAGCCTATGACTGGGCCGACTTTCCAGTGCCTGCTCTGGAGTTTGACTCCGAAGAAGTGATGCAGATGATGCAGAATCTGTTCGGGCCTGGGGTGGTGGACTCTGCCAGTGAGGCTGAGCTGAAAAGAGCATTTCATATCGCCTTTTTGGAGTTGAAGCAGGAACTGGGCAGGGTGATTACCGATTCCGCACCAGGCATACTATTTGTCCACAACATACTGTCTCTTCCTGTGCATCCGGTCGCCACCGTAGCTCTAGCCAACCTACTGAGAGAGACCGGGCTACCCTGTGCGGCAATCCATCATGATGTCTTAAGTGAAGGCGCTTACAAATTCACGCCCACATGCGATTTCGCTAAATCGATTCTCAAGAAATACTTTCCACCAACAATGCCCAACCTTGGACATTGGACGATCAACTCACGCAACCAGAGGTCTCTCAAGAAGAAAGGTATTCAAGCCAACCTCATCCACGATACGATGGACTTTGACCAAACGCTTGACGTGGCGGAGCAAACCAGAATTCGAGCGGCTCTTCGTGGAAAGTATAGTATCAAGCCAAATGACATCGTACTCTTCGTGGGATCCCGCATTGTTCCCAACAAGCAGATAGAACTAGCTGGGCACTTGGCTGCAATGCTGCAGAGTCTCCGCCAAGAGATAGTCGGTAGGAAGCTCTACCACGGTGGGGTATTCCGTGAAGAGAGCCGCCTGGTGCTTGTCCTGGCAGGGCGGCCCGAGCGTGCCTTTGGTGATTACCGGGAAAGACTCTTCGAGCTTTTCGACGCTCTGGGGATCGCTTGGATGTACGTGGGGAACGAGGTGCGCCCCATACGCTGGGAGGACGAAGGATTCTATGCCCTATACCCGGACATGTATGCCATGGCTGACTTCGTGCTGTACCCCACTGGTTGGGAAGGATTCGGCAACCAGCTTCTTGAAGCCTTTGCCGCTGGCTTACCCGTAGCGGTATTCGAGTACCCGGTTTTCAAGGAGGATATCGCTCCAAAAGGCGTTAGGGTAGTATCCCTTGGAGACACCATCCTTGAGAAGAGAGACCTGGCAGACTTTGCTGAACTGCCCGCTGAAGTCATTTCCCGCGCTGCGCACGAAATGATAGCCATCATGACGACTCCCGAGAGTTATCAAAGCATCACTGCCCACAATATCATGATGGGTAGAAGGTATTTTGGCTTTGATGTACTTAGGACTCATCTGCGTGAAGCGATAAACGGCGCTGATTCCTGCGGAGATTAGTCTCTAAGCGAGAGAAGGTATTATCATCCCTGCTCCATTAGATTAGATGCCAGTGCTCTCGTTGCTAAAGCAAACCACACGGGTTTAAGAACCTAAGCAGGTAATGGTTACGCTGTTATCGAAACTCCTTTGGAACGAGATCGGCAATTTTGGCTGTGGCAACCCCAATTACCGTGTCCGAGGCGCCGTACATAGTATACTAACACTTGGTCTCTGGCATCAAGCATCGGAAATGCGAACCTTATGCCGGCAATGATGCGTCTGGCAGCCGGGTTAATGGCAACAACTTCCGGGAGTCTGCGGAATGGTTTCGGCTCCGCCCGACCTATGGTAGAATGTGGGCCACCACATAGTGGCATGGGCTTGCCCCATGAACAGAGCTATGAGGAGAAAAACCAGTGGGCAATTGACAACCGGCCTCGTGTAACGGAATCGGCTCCGGTGGATGGTCGGCTGCCTGTTAATTTGTGGCGAGTTCACAAAGCGCAACTGTGTCAGCGATTTGCTGATACTCACGCGGGTAGAGTGTCGTCGCTGGTTTGTGCTTTGGCGGACCGATAAGGAAGAACGAAGGA
>JACNFS010000079.1 GCA_014384515.1 Dehalococcoidia bacterium
CGGCAGACTTGTCCCTGCCCCCTGAGTTCAGCCAGGAACCTATCTAACACCCTATCGATAACCGCAAGAAGCTCAGGTGAGCCGTCTATCGGGGCGTCGAACTGAATTCTGTCGCTCATCAACTTGGGCCTAGCCCTGGGGAAAAGAGGCGTTCTGTCGATGCCATGGGCGAGCTCGTAGACTACAATTCCATCTTTGTCGAATTGGTCAACTAATGCCTCTTTGGTGAAGCTCGAAAGTTGGCCAATAATGCGAAGCCCCAGGAGATTTAACCTCTTCTTTGTCTCCTCGGAGCAAGGCAGAAAGTCCACTGAGAAAGGGGCAAGGAAGCTTATCTCTTTACCTTCAGGGACAATAATCGGTGCCTCTGGTTTGGTCACATAGGCAATTACTCTGGCCAGAAATTTGCTGCTGGCGATGCCAAGACAAGCTCTGAGCCTGATATGGTGAAACAGGCTGCTGACAACCTCACCGGCTAACCTTGACTCATCTTCAAAGCCAGTAGCATCAAAGAAGGCGCAGCCGAGTTCTCCCGTTTCGACTGACGGACTGAAACCCTCCAGAATCTCAGCTACTTCTTCATAGGCTTCATGGTATCTTTCTTCCTTCGATGGTAGGAATTCGGCCTCAGGGCACAGGACATGGGCCTCGCTAAGAGGCATACCTAATTTCACCCCAGACGCGATAGCTTCGACAGAAACATCATAGACAGGCTTTCTCTCGAAAGGAAAACCACCTATTATCAGTGGCTGATCCCAAGCCTTGCCAATTCTTTCCACCTGCACCGGTAGATGGTGAATCAAGACACAAGCAAACCTCATCTATCTTTACACATTTGTTCCTAGAATACTTGTTCTACCAACAGAATAACACCTCTGGAGAGCATTGTCAATGGCTTCTTGGCACCAGGACAGTTACGAAGCTTTATAATGAGGCATTGGCAGAAAGTCAGTTTGATTACAGCACGGTGGGCCAAGCTTGAAGGTATTTCTTGCTTATGAAACCCCTGCCACTGCCGCGCAGGATATCCAGAGATTTGTTAATAAATTCCCTCGTGTCTCGAGGCTCTATAACATCATCAATGAGATGCTTAGCTGCGGCTTTCCAGGGAGCATTCTGGTACTCCCACTCTTTGAGAAGCCTCTCCCTCTCCGCCTCTGGATTCTCGGCTGCCTCTATAACCGGTCGATATACCACATTCACGCCAGTCCGGGGTGCCATGAAGCTGATGTCGGCAGTGGGCCAGGCAACCAGAAAATCAGCACCGCAGTTAGTACCAGCCATGTTGGAATAGGCCATGCCATAGCTCTTGCGCACTACTATGGATATTTTCGGCACCGTGGAAAGGGCCAGGGCTTCCATCCATACCATGATTCTCCCCGGCATCTTCCGCTTCTCAGCCTCGTGACCCACAAAGAAGCCGGGAGTGTCATGGAGGAAAATGAGAGGTATGTTGAAGGAATCACATAGCACAATGAAGCTGGCGGCTTTTTCACAGGCACCCGGCCCAGCGGCCCCAGCAAAGAACGAAGGCTGGTTGGCTACGATTCCTACAGTCATGCCATTCATTCTGGCAAGGCAGATAATCAGACTCTGGTCATAGTAAGGTTTTATGGGGAAATACTTGCCGTCATCAACTATGGCAGCAATAATCTTGTACATATCGTAGCTACGGTTGAGATCATCAGGAAGGATATCCATGACCTCATCCACTTTTCTGTCGGATGGGTCCTGGGTGGGAACGTACGGCGGTTCCTCATCGCAGTTTGACGGCATATAGCTGAGGAATTCCCTAACGATCCGGAGACAGTGTTCATCATCTTCGGCAAAGGCATCCACCTGGCCGGTGACCTCGGCGTGTAGCTCCCAGCCACCGAGTTCCTCAGGGGTAATCTTTTCCCCCATTGCTATTTCAAGCACCCTGGGCCCCGAAACGGCCATGCAGCACCCCTTGACCATGACCACAAAGTCGGCCTTGCCTGCCATCCACGACGGGCCGCCAAAACAATCGCCCATAATGGTGGCGACAAAAGGTGTCTTCCGGGGGTATCTAAGCCCCTCGGCAGGAAACGTCATAGAGCTGAGACCATCGGAACCCATAATGTCAGGTATGCGAGCCCCTCCGCCATCACCCATGGTAATAATGGGGTAACCCTTTTCCACAGCTATTCTTGTTGCCCTGGTTTCCTTAGCAAAGGTCCCTACCCTGCCTTCAACACCGGCCAGCACCGTGCGGTCAGCAGCATAGACAAGCACCGTTCTGCCATCTATCTTCCCAAAGCCGGCGATATTCCCATCGGCAGGCGCCTTATCTTCCATGGCATGTATGTCCGACTGATTTAGGATGCCCACCTCTGAGAATGTCCCCGGGTCGAGCAACTTATGTATCCTCTCCCTCGCAGTCAAGTGACCACGCTGGTGCTGCCTATCTATGTTGGCTTTGCCCCCCATCTGGAGTGCTTTTTCCCTGCGTCTGCTGAGCTCTTCGAGCCCCGATTTCATGTCCATTTACATACCTCCCCGAACTTCTGAGTATGGAGCAATCCCTGTTTGTCAACTCGCATGCTTTAGCCTAGGCGCAACTGAAACCTCCATGCCAAGCTCTCTGTACCACGGTCACGAGCTAGGCTACACCCATCCTAGCTCTCTATCACAATCAATCTGTCTCCACCTTTTACCGACTGACCTTGGGAGATGCTTACCTCGCTAATTCTTCCTCCAACCGGCGCTACTATGGGGTTTTCCATCTTCATGGCCTCCAAAATGAGTAAGGTGTCGCCCTCGTTGACTTGGTCACCAACAGCCACATCAATGCTTTTGATTATGCCTGGCATCGGGCTCTTGACGATTTCTTCTGCCATGCTTTGCTCCTCCTTTCGTTACAGCCGATTATTATACATGTATCCCGAGCAAACATAGAACCAATATCCCACCGCTCGTTCTCGCAATGCCCCAGGAGTACACCGGGCTCTGAGTTAGTTTTGCCAGTGGCGAGAGCTCAAGCGGTCACATCTTCTCTCTCGTCAATTCCGGCCAAACTGCGGGCAAGCTTCTTCTTGTAGTTCATGTCTGTCTGGCGCTCAATCATAATCTTTTGCGCCTGAGGCGACCCTGCTCCATGCATTGACTCAGTCCGATAGCTGGGGGCAGTTGTGCCAAAGGTCATTGAGTGGACAAGCGTCAACATGCGAATTCGCTCCTCCGCAGATACATCAGCCACTCCCTGTAGGTATTTTTCAATATATTTGCCAATCACTGGGTGCCTGAAGTCTGCTTCAGAAGGAAGTGTTACCAGAAGCCCACCAGCTATATCCTCAGCAAGTCGGCAAAGCTCGTAGGGAAACCTGGTGACATTGTGCTTACAGACGTTGGCCAAGAGCACGTCGCACTGGTAATTGCCAGCCATGGTTTTGGATCCCGCATATGAACAAGCCAGTCCGCAGGCATGTATTGTCTCAGCGAGGTGAATCATCTCTCCAATCTTCTCTCTAACATGGGCGGCCTTGGACACGCCGTTGTAATCAGCCATTGAGGCTGTTGCCCCAATGAGTACGTCGCCAATGCCTGGTTTACACCCACCATAGCTCTGTCTGTGATAGGCAGCAAATCTCTCCACCAGCATAATGGAAGAATCACATTCTCCACACATGAAAACCCTATCCCAAGGGACAAACACGTCTTCCAGCACAGTTAGTGTCTCCTGTCCGCCAAAACCGTAGTTACCAACATCAATATCACCAGCTTCAAGCTTACGTTTGTCACAGGACTGCCTGCCATAGATAAGATGCACGCCTTTTGCATCTGTTGGTACGGCGCAGCTCACAGCGTAGTCTTCATCGCCCTCGCGCATTCTTAGTGTTGGCATGATAAGCATTTCATGTGAGTTCGCGGTACCGGTCTGGCTTGCCTTTGCTCCTCTTACTACAATTCCGTCACTCCTTCGCTCCACCACATGCACGAACATGTCTGGATCAGCCTGCTTACTCGGACTCAACCCCCGGTCGCCCTTAACATCGGTCATAGCACCTTGAACACAAAGGTCGTTCTCCTGGACATGCTTCAGCCACTCTTTAAACCTCTGGTGATACTCAGTGCCGCATTTCTGGTCGATCTCATACGTGGTGCTGAAAACAGCGTTTATCGCATCCATGCCAACGCACCTTTGAAAACAAACTCCAGTCCTCTGCCCAAGTTCCCTCTGCAGTTTTATCTTACTGACCAGGTCATCGGTACTCCTGAACAGTCCGTTGAATCTGTTTAGTTTTCCCCCCGTGAGCATTGACTCTGTGGTTGCCAAAGCCTCGGTCCTGGGTTCATGGGCAACCTTATAGGTCATCGCCACTGCATTAATCGACGGCCTGATAACCGGGTTATCAACCCAATTGTCGACCTTCTCCCCAAACAAATACAGGTCAAGGCTAAGCCCCCTTAGGCTTTCTATGTACTCCTTGGCTGTTTTGAGAGCCATGATGCACTATCTCCTTTCTTTCTCATGTAGTTGCCGGCTCTAATCAAGTAGGCCAACACGCCTCAACAAGAAGTTAAATGATATAATCATACGGTTCAAAACGCAACATGCAAGTAATTGTATAACAATCTGTCAGACGTTTTAAGCAGTACAGTGAGGAACAAGGAGGCGCAGATTTGAAGAGCATCGTGGAGCAGCTTGACCCTATCTTCAAACCCAAATCCATTGCCATCTTGGGGGCGTCCAATACACCCGGTAAATGGGGATACCTGATGGTGGACAGACCTTTGAAGACAGGATACAGTGGAGCCATATATCCTGTAAACCCCAAGAAGGGTGACATTCTTGGCCTCCGTACCTATCAGAGCATCCTCGATATCCCCGACCAGGTTGACCTGGCAGTGGTAACAGCCCCCGCTGCCAACAGCCCTCAGTTGATGCGGGAGTGTGTGGAGAAGGGAGTTAAGGGAGCTGTCCTCATCCCTGGTGGATTTGCTGAGGTCGGAAGTGAGGGGAAGGCGCTTCAGGATGAGGTAGTGAGGATAGCGAGGGAAGGGAGGATAAGGTTTGTCGGCCCAAATGGTATGGGAATATGGAGTGCCAGCGGGCAGCTCAACCTATGCTTCGAGCAGGCACCCAAGCCCGGCCCCATCGCCTTCATTTCCCAGAGTGGCACCTTCGGCGGCTACCTTTCCCAAATAGCCAGTGCCAGGGGATATGGGCTGAGTAAGTTCATAAGCATCGGAAATCAGGCAGACCTGACCGCTTCTGAGTATCTGGAATACTTGGCTGAAGATCAGGACACAAAGGCCATTGTCTTCTATATGGAGGGCTTTAGGGATGGAAGAAGGTTCTTTCACTTAGCTAGAGAAGTGATAGGGAAAAAGCCGATAATTATCTATAAAGGTGGGAGCACCGGGGCGGGAGCCAGAGCAACATTGTCCCATACCGCGTCCCTTGCTGGTTGTGAAGAGGTATTCGAGGGGATGTGTCGACAGGTCGGTCTCATAAGAGCTCAGGAGGCGGCGCAATCCTTTGAGATGGCTGAGGCCCTTGTGGGACAGCCTTTGCCGAAAGGAAAAAGAGTAGGTATCATGGGAAGCGGAGGCCAGGGAGTAGTCACTGCTGATGCCTGTGCATCCCTAGGACTTGAAGTCCCGGAGTTCGATGCGGAGACCACCAGGAGCCTGAAGGAGCTACTACCGCCTCACGCTCCACCAGCCACAAACCCAGTGGACTTCGCCGGGAGTTACCGCACTGCTCTCGAAGAGGCATCGGTCACGGAAAAGCTACTAAGCCTGGATTATATCGATGGTGTGATAACTAACGTCCCTATTAGTCCCATGGTTTGGGGGCTCAAGCCCGCTTCGGCTGGCACTACCGACCCCGTGTCCAACTCGTTCAAGGCAGCAACCCAGGGCACCGAGATGTTCGCTTCCCTGCCCAAGAAATATAATAAGCCTGTAATTTGCCTGCGCTTCCGCCGTGTCGACAACGACCCGGTGGTCGATATCCTGAGACAAGCTGGAATACCCGCCTATGACATTCCTGAGCAGTGTGCTCGTGCCATGCATGCCTTGGTCAAATACGCAGAAGCCAGAGAACATGGCGAATCATGAAGATAGCGGCTACAGATGTTCACAGCGTGCGCAAGAACTGGTCAAATCATGTGGCTCGGTCACTAAGCCATTGATAGGGCTTCCAAACTTGCTAAAGTCAGTTTTTGAGCGCCTAATTCGTTATGCCTTTCTAACATTACACAGGAATGCCCTGAATTCTGGAATCTTACTGTTGGGGTCGGCTACCCGAGGGGTAAGAAGATTGGTGCTGTCACCCTTGGACATCCCCATGTAGCCCCAATTCCAGGGCAATCCGATTTGGTGAACCTTGTAGCCGTTGATACTAAATGGCTGAAGGCGCTTGGTTACCACAGCCACAGCTCTGACTTCACTGCGAGCAGATTCAATGATCACCCATGTCCCATTGCTAATGCCTTTCTCTCCTGCCAGCTCTTCGCTGATTTCCACGAACATCTGCGGCTGGAGCTCAGCCAGCCAGGACATGTTCCTGGTAAAGGACCCAGTGTGGAGGTGCTCGGTAACACGGAAAGTGGTAGCCAAAACGGGGTATTTATCCGGCGTGCTCTTTTCACCCGTTTCCCACAGGTCACAAACAGGGTTGAATTCTACGGATGACATGAGATTCTTCACCGGGCTTTCCCACGGCTCATAGTGCTCGGGGAGGGGTCCATCTACCCTACCCATACCAAAGAGATGAGCACGACCGTAGGGTTCCTTCATAATGAAAGGATACTTTCCACTGGTATTGACCGGTGGCCAGCCACCATCGGGCTGATCCCCAACCCACTTCTCGCCAATAGCATCCCACTCGATAACAGGGCGCTTGGGATCCCACGGGTTGCCATCGAGGTTCACCGAGGCGCGGTTGTACCAGATACGCCGATTTAGCGGCCAGGCCCACGCCCAATTAGGGAAAAGACCAATGCCTGTGGCGTCGGCAAGGTCGCGCCGTGCTGCCATATTGCCTTCTTCGGTGTAACTACCACAGAAGATCCAGTTGCCCGAGCTGGTGGTTCCGTCAGCTTTGAGCTTCGTCAAGCTAGGTAGTAGCTTGCCCGTGCTCAAGTCGTAGCCATTGATTTCCTTGGCCACCTTATGAACATCAGGAAGGTCACCATAATCCCAGGACAAGTTGGTGATAGCCTCGGCGCTGGGCCCGCCTTCTCCAGCGTACAGGTCTTTCAGTTCAAGAGCGAGCTTGTTGATAATCCAGAGGTCCTCTCTGGCTTGTCCCGGAGGGTTTGCACCCTTGTAACGCCACTGCATCCAGCGGGCGCTGCTAGTAACGGATCCTTCCTTCTCCACCGAGCTAGCCGCTGGCAGGAGGAAGACCTCGGTGTTATTCTTCGCCGGAT
>JACNFS010000069.1 GCA_014384515.1 Dehalococcoidia bacterium
ACAGCTCAGGGGCGTTCAAAACTGGATATAATCGCTGGCATCCATGAGGCCATCGGTAGGCGCATGCACAGCCTGGTTAATCAGGTTGGCATGACGCCTCCGGTGGTGATGAGCGGAGGGGTTGCTAAGAATGCGGGTGTGGTACGCGTCTTGGAAAGGCTTCTGGAAACCGAGGTAATCCTGCCGCCGGAGCCACAAATAGTGGGCGCTCTAGGGGCTGCCTTGTTTGCAGCCGAGGAGATCAAGAGGAATGCAAAAGTGCCAGGTGCCTAGCACTGAGACTAGTGTTAAGTCTTAATTCTTAAGCGGAGGGATTCCACATGTCAGGAAGCAATATGAAAGACGTTATGAACAGATTCAGGGATGTTGTGGACACGCCTTATGAAAAGCTGAAGTTGTGGAAGGAAGCCAATGGAAAGAAAGTAGTGGGCTGCAGCCCAATGCAGTTTCCTGAGGAGCTGGTACATGCTGCTGGCATGTTGCCCGTAGTGCTTCAGGAGACTGATGAGGCGATTACCACGGGTTTCTCTTACATTTATCCGTTCTACTGTGGCATCACCCGGAATATTATAGACATCGCCGTGAAAGGTCAGCTTAGTTTTTTTGATGGACTAGTCTACGCTGATATCTGCATTCAGAATCGAAACGCGGCTTGTACGTTGAAGCAGGTCATGCCCGCAAGTTACGTGGAATACGTCCAACTTCCTACGTCTCTCACCAGAGCCGGTGTCATGGACGATACCATTAGAGAGTTGGAGAGAATCAAGGCAAAGTTGGAGCAGTTGGCCGGGCGCAAGATAGATGACACATCATTGAAACAGAGTATTCTGGTCTTCAATAGGAATCGGTTGCGACTCAGGCAATTGCATGAACTGCGCAGAGCAAATCCCGGTCTGCTTTCCTACCGGGATCTGCAGGTCATAGTCAAATCCAGCATGCTGATGCCAAAAGAGGAGCATACTGAACTTTTGGAAGGCCTGGTGACCCAGTTGGAAAAGATGAAGCCATCTTCGCTGGAGGGCAAGAGGCTATTTCTCTCTGGCCACCTTTGTCAGAGCCTAAAGCCTGATATCCTGGACTTGATTGAGGGAGTGGGGGGAATCATTGTAGATGATGACCTATATACGGGCTATCGCTATTATGCTGTGGATGTTGCGGTAGACGGGAGCCCTATTCAGGCTCTAGCCAAGCGCTATTTGGAGAAGTCTCTTCCGGTTCCTACACGAAGCTATCTACCGGCCAGATGGGAGAAGTACCTGGTGGAAAGAGCTAAGGACAGCAGGGCACAAGGCGTAGTTGTTCTAGTCGCCAAATATTGTGAGCCCCATCTTTTTTCCTATCCCTTTGTCAAAGAGGCCTTGGAGATTGCTGGTGTACCTCACATCATGCTAGAGACAGAGCACGAGGTCGTCTCTCTGGAGGGAGTCAGAACCAGGCTACAAGCATTTGTCGAGATGTTAAACTGAGGCAAAGCAGTATTGTCAAAGCTACAAGAACAGGAGGAAACAAAAATGGAGACGCAGGTGAAAGTGCCAAATAGACTGAACAGTGTTTCTCTGATAGGGCAAATGATGGCAGCTTCTTTCGCGGATATTAAGAGGCAGGCGGCAGAAGGTAAGAAGGTTGTCTGGGCTAACGGTCTGCCTGCTTTTCTTTTGGCGAAGGGGGCGCACATGCCTGTACTTCATGCTGAAGGTCTCATCGCTGGTCTTGCGGCGCGAGGGCAGGAAAAACCACTGCAGGATGCCGCCGAGGCTTTTGGCTTGTTGCCTGATGCGTGCTCTTATGCGCGCAGCTTCATTGGGTTAGCTAGAATAGCTAAAGGGGATTTTCACCTGGACTCTTCTGTGAACCAAGACGTTTACAGTATGCCAAAGCCAGATCTATATATTAACGTCCCAGGCGGGGGGTGTGGTACTGGGCGGTTGTGGGGAGACTCCGTGGCCGCTATTTGTGATATACCGGCGTTTCACTTAGAGCCACGCTTTAATTGGGATGAGTCAGACCTAGAATACAACATAGCAGATTTCATCCGCCAGGAGCAGGAACTCATTGCCCTGATGGAGAGGGTGACTGGACAGCCATATGATTGGAATCATCTGAAAGAGGTGCTTGAAGAGGTAAAGAAGGCAACCACCTTGCGGCAAGAAATCATGAAGCTATGCCAGCATGTCCCGGCGCCGGCTAGCTTCTTCGATATGGCAGCTAGCATAGGCCTTGTTTGTCACCTTGTTGGTATGCCCGGGACTGGGGATTTGCTGCAAAAGATGAAGGGCGAAGTGGAGCAAAGAATTGCTCAGGGGATTGGTTCCGTGCCTGTGGAAAGGTACCGCCTCTACTGGGATGGCATACTGACCTGGCCCCGGTTGGGGGTGCTCGCCAGGAAGTTTGCCGCGCTGGATGCCTGCCTCGTTGTGGGCCCCTATACTCACTTACTCTTCTTGCCGAGAGCGGATATGATTGACCCGGAACGACCTTTAGAGAGCATCGCCTATAATTTATGTGATACATGCTCCAATTATGACTATACCTACAGGGCAAAGGCTGTTGCCGACTTCTGTCAAGAATATTCCATCGACGGCCTGATAATGAGTGAAACACAGACGTGCCGAGGAATCAATAGCCAAAGCTTTGCTATCATGGATGGAGTGGCCAGGAGGCTTGGCCTCCCGGCGATTACCATCGGTGGAGACTCGTGTGATCCAAGGTTCTACAGCGATGCCCAGGTAGATACCCGATTGCAGGCTCTGCTGGAAACGATAGAGGCTAGGAGAAAAGTCAGACAGCTATAGGCTGCCTGGAGCGTAATAAGTTTCATAAAACAAAAGGAGGTAATCTAAGAATTGGAACTACAAAACATTAATGAAGCTTTGAATTCATACATTCGTCCTCAGACGTTCCCAGTAGCGGTTAGAATGGTTGGTTCAACGAGCGAAATTCCAGAGAAAGCCAGGATGCCCAAACGAGACTTGGGGGTGACCATGCCGGTATGCCAGTGTATAGCTTTAGCTCGGCGTTTAGGCTGGCTCATGGCCATGGGCGAGGAGGATATGCTTTGCCCACTCGGGGCGCTCACATTAGGCTTCGTGCCGGCTAAAGACAAGTTCTTGGATGGCAGCTTTGAGGAGCCTTTTTGGATAAAGAGTCAGGATATAAGAGCCAAAATGAACCAAAATCTGCCGCGGCTTGAGTACGATAAATATACTCACATCGTGATAGCGCCCCTTCATCGAGCCGGTTTTGAACCCGATGTTATCATAGTCTACGGTAATCCAGCCCAAATATCGAGGCTAATACAAAGCGCTGTTTGTGCAACTGGCGAACCTATTGTTTCCAGCAGTGGGGGCGGTTTTGCCTGCGGCTCAGAGATAACCGTACCGATTCAAACGGGCCAGTGCCAGGTAATTATGGTTGGTGGCGGTGACCGTGCAATCGCCCAAACACAAGACCACGAGGCTGCTTTCGCGGTGCCCGCGAGCAAAGTGGAGGCACTAGTTCAGGGGCTTGAAGAGACTCATAAGTCTGGGATGAGGTATCCGACACCTTCTTTCCTCATGTATCAGGCACAATTCCCGCCGGCTTTCGGTGAGCTTATGGACTATTTGAGGCAGAGTGACTAGGCTAGAGCTATGGCGCAAAAAGTGCTATAGTTTCCTCATTCATGGACTCTGGGTTTAAGGCCATTTCCTCGGGTACTGCTACCTCTCCTCAGGGCTTTCTGGCCGGAGCAGTTCTGTCTGGTATAAGCCGTCAAAAGGAACTCGATTTAGCCATTCTCTATTCTGAGAAGCCCTGTCTGGCTGCTGGCGTCTTTACTACTAATGCAATTCAGGCGGCTCCGGTAGTCCTTTCTCAAAAGCATCTGCAAGATAGGAGTGCCCAGGCAGTTGTAGTAAACTCAGGCTGTGCCAATGCCTGCACCGGCGATGCAGGGATGGCTGATGCTGAGGAGACGGCAACCCTGGTAGCGGACAGGCTAAGCATATCACCGGCAGACGTCCTGGTTGCCAGTACCGGCGTGATTGGTGTGCCGCTGCCTATGGAACGGGTTCGAACTGGTATTCCCAAGATTACGCTTATCAGTGAGGGGGGGCACGAGCTAGCCAGGGCGATGATGACTACTGACACTTTCGCCAAAGAGATAGCCGTATTTGTTAAAGCCGAGCCAGATGGGTTCACCATTGGCGGTGTGGCTAAGGGAGCAGGGATGATGCATCCTGATATGGCTACAATGCTTTGTTTCCTGGCCACTGATGCAACAGTAGATGCCGGCTTCCTGCAATCGGCATTGCAAAAGGCGGTGGATGCTTCCTTCAATATGATTTCCATCGATGGTGATACAAGCCCCAGCGACATGGTGGTGCTTTTAGCCAATGGCTTAGCTCGGGCTGAAACCATAGATGACTGCAACGGTGAACGCTTTCAGAAGGCGTTGGATGAGGTTTGCCTTTATCTGGCCAAGTGTATCGCCCGAGATGGGGAAGGTGCTACTAAGCTCATAGAAGTCACTGTGGAAGGCGCACTCACTGAAGCTGAAGCTCGCTTGGCAGCTCGTACTATAGTTAGCTCTCCATTGGTTAAGGCAGCTATGCATGGTAATGACCCTAATTGGGGGCGTATTGTGGCGGCACTTGGTCGGAGTGGAGCGCAAGTAACTGAGACAAGGTTAGACGTGTATTTGAATGATGTTTGTGTCATGAAGCAAGGCCGTCCTATGCCTTTTGATAAGCAGAAGGTAAGCCGTAGTCTGGCCAGGAAGGAAGTGTTTTTGAGGTTGTATCTTAACCTTGGTAGGGGCGAATCTACTGCTTGGGGGTGCGACCTGTCTGAAGAATATGTTACCATTAATAGCGCTTACACAACTTGATTAGGAGTGTTTGCTTGTCACCTTGAGCGATAGCGAAGGGCTCAGAATGATACGGAGTTGTCTTTGCGAGGAGCGTAAGCGACGAAGCAATCTCGGAGGAAGAGGGCGGCTATCAGATTGCGTCGCTTCGCTCGCAATGACAGAACGGGGAAGGGCTCAGAATGACCGGTAGGATTGCTGAACAATGAAGACTCTTGTCATTAAAATTGGCGGTAGCACTCTGGGCAAAAGCGATACCACCGTTGAGGATTTGGTGACGCTCCGGAAGAAGGGCATGCCGCTGGTGGTGATTCACGGCGGTGCTCAAGTGGTGACCGACTGGCTCACCCGGTTAGGCATCTCTACTAGCTTTGTTCGGGGGCTAAGGATAACCGATTTGGAGACGTTGCCGGTGGTTACTGCAGTGCTGGCTGGTCTGGTTAACAAGGAATTGGTATCAGCCATCTGGCGTTTGGGAGGCAAAGCTGCAGGTTTAAGCGGCGCTGACGGCGGATTAATCGTGGCCAGGAATAGAACGCCTGACCTCGGGTATACTGGTGAAGAACTGGAGGTTAATGCTGCTTTGCTGGAGACGTTGCTAAACGCAGGCTATATCCCGGTAATAGCACCGATAAGTCTGGGCTCATTGGAGAAGTCGGGTGAGGATACTAATTTGCTTAACGTTAATGGTGATACTGCTGCCGGTCAGATCGCCGCAGCTTTGAATGCAGATAAACTTGTTTTCCTGACCGACGTCCCGGGCCTCTGTGATAGCTCCAATAAACTGATTCGCAGGCTAAGCCCTGATGATGCCCGAGAATTGCTTGCCTCTGGTGTCGCTTCAGGAGGTATGGCGGCCAAAATCGAGGCTTGCCTCGCAGCCTTGACCAAGGTGCCTGTGACCCGGATTATCGATGGCAGGGTACCTCATGCTTTGCTCAGTGAGATTGAAGGCAAGGGAGATGGCACAACAATTGGTTAGCAAGATGGACAATTGGCAGGAGCTTGAACACAAGCTGTACATGCAGACATTCAAGCGTGTGCCAGTAACCCTGGTCCGTGGTCAGGGAGCTCGGGTTTGGGATTCTGACGGTAAAGAATACCTTGATTTTGTTGCTGGCTGGGCGGTGAACAGCTTGGGACACTGTCATCCGGCAGTAGTCGAGGCATTGAAAGAACAGGCTCAGACTCTGATTCAGGCATCGAACCAGTTCTATACCATTCCCCAGATACAATTGGCGGAATTGCTGGTTCATAACAGTTGCCTTGACAGGGTCTTCTTTTGCAATAGTGGCACTGAGGCAAATGAAGGGGCAATAAAGTTGGCCCGCCGGTATGGCAGCCTTCATCTCAAGGGAGCTTATGAGATTATCACTACTCGCGATTCTTTCCATGGCCGGACCTTAGCTATGGTGGCCGCTACCGGGCAGGACAAGTTTCAACAACCCTACGTTCCTCTCCCGGGTGGCTTTATCAATGTTGACTACAATAATGCTGAGAGAATTAGAGCGGCGACTACCAGTCAGACTTGTGCTGTAATGGTAGAGCCGATTCAGGGTGAGGGTGGGGTTAACGTGCCGGACGATGATTATCTTAAGGAGATACGAGCTTGGTGCGATGAGAAAGGCATCCTCTTGGTTTTTGACGAGGTTCAGACTGCTATTGGCCGAACTGGAACGCTGTTCGCCTACGAGCAATTTGGTGTTGAGCCGGATATTATGACCCTGGCTAAGGGGTTAGGCAGCGGTGTGCCAATCGGGGCCTTTCTGGCTAAAGAGCGAGCCTCAGTCTTTGCTGCCGGTGAGCATGGCGCAACTTTCGGTGGCAATCCATTAGTTTGTGCGGCTGGCTTGGCTGCTCTGAAATTCATCATCGATAATGATATACCGGGAAAAGCTAGGCAGGTGGGGCGTTATTTCGTGAGTGGTTTGGAGAAACTGAAGGCAAAGTTCGGCTTTATTGCTGAGGTGAGGGGTCGTGGGTTGTTGTTGGCTTTAGGCTTCACTGGTGATATAGCGGAAGACGTGGTGCTGGCTTGCCTGAAGGAAGGCTTGTTGGTCAATCGGGTGAAGCCCAATGCCTTGCGGTTCATGCCACCACTTATTATTACCGAGAAAGACGTCGACGAGGCATTGGATATCCTAGAAGTAGTTTTCGATCGGAGGCTAGGTAATGGCGGATAAGGTGGTATCGGCCTGTAGCTGTGGCTTGAATACTTCGGCAGCCATAAAATGGCTAGCGGACTAATACAATATGGAGGTTATTGCTCTCACTGTAGATATAGGTGGTGTTGGTAATCTTCCTGCCATTGAGCAGAAGGCGCTGAAAGTAGGAGCGGTTAAGGTACTAACGCTTGACGGAAGAAAAATGTTTGGGCTAGGCGAAAGGTTTGCTTGAGCTGAGGCCAGCAAGTTGTTCTATAGGTTTTCACGACAAATAAATAGAGGAGTAGTTGAAAAATGGCTTACAATCTCAGAAACAGGAGCTTTCTAAAGCTACTGGATTTTTCACCGCAAGATATCCGATTTTTGCTGGATCTTTCCGCAGAGCTGA
>JACNFS010000095.1 GCA_014384515.1 Dehalococcoidia bacterium
TCGTTGATGGAAATCAACAATGTTCTCGTTTACATATTCCCGAACTTCGTCTAAATTCAGTGAATTCATCAAACGTCTTTGTTTTAGTTTAAGGTCGAATACATTTCCTCAGGAGCTTCAGCTATAATCGGCAACCGAATTTGCGTTTCTGTGATGCGTTTTCCCGCTAACTCGATATAGCCTTTATTGATGTCAATACCGACGTGCTTTCTGCCGAGTTGAATTGCTGCCAATGCTGTTGTACCAGAACCGACAAAAGGGTCTAGAACAATATCGCCTTCTTTTGTGAACAGCTTGATAAACCAAGCAGGTAAATCGATGGGGAAGGTAGCGCTGTGATTCTTATTTGCACATTCAGTAGCCATATGAATGACATTGGTAGGATACACTTTATCACGTCCAAGCCAATTTGAGACATTCTTACCAAACCCACTCCCTACTTTTGACTCATCTCTGATTTTATCAGTTTCACTCAGATTGGCTAAACGGTCTTTAGCCCAATCTCCAATAGGAACAACAACCGCTTCTTGATACATATTAAATTTCTTTTGCTTATTGAATTGAAGTAGTCTCTCCCAATTATCTCTAAACCTGTTGGGCCATTTGCCAGGATATGAGTTCTTCTTATGCCATACGAACTCCTCAGTCCATAACCACCCCTGTTGTCTCATTTTCAAAATCAATTCAATGACATAAATATGTTTTTCTCCATCTACGACTCTCTCTTTGATATTCAGAATAAAAGTCCCTGTGGGTCTCAGAACGCGCAAAAATTGCTCGGCTTTTGGTAAGAACCAATCTACATAATCACTAGGCTTCACACCACCGTAAGTTTTCTGTCTCCGGTCTGCGTATGGTGGTGAAGTGAAAATCAGGTCGATGGAGTTATCTGGGAACCCCTTTAGGACTGCCTCACAATCACCGTGAATAATCTTGTTGGCAAAATCCATCATAGTCTCCTTCAACTATCCGAAGACCTCTTCTACGAATATATTCTAGCCCAAAACGATAGTCAGATGCAAAGGATCTCCTCATGATCTCCCCGCTAGAACCGCTTCCCTTCCCAAAGTCGCAATTACATTCCGTGTGGGCATCTCTACATAGAGCAGTTCTGAGACACAAAAGGGGAGAATGTCCTATGTGGAGTAACATGCACAACGTGGAGACCACCTAGATAGCATAGCTACCTAGGTTCAATCTCGGATGGGTGGAACAATCAGCCGACGACTATCTAAATTAGGGTAATATCATTGCCTTTTGGTAGGGGGAATTGGATTTGAACCAGCGGCGTTCGGCTTTTTAGCTCGATGGTTTCGCTACCACGTATATAGGAAGTCCACCAAAAAGGGGGATCCTGCTATGGTCTTCCGGCAGTGACCGCAGGGTGCTCGGTTTTGTATTCAATCAGTTCAATCATCACACCGTATGCATCTTTGGGATGATATATTGCTGCCCTCATTCCCCCGCTTTGCACTTGCCCTGTAAGCCTGATGCCTCGGGATTTCATTTCAGCCATGGCTTCGTCAAGGTTTGACACCTTTAGCGAGAGAAGCGATAATCCTTCTCCCCGGTTCTTCAGTGTTCTAGCGCTTACCCCATCTGGAGAAAGAGGCTGAATTATTTCTATGCCTGAGGGTTCCATCATGCTTGTTATATCCATCTCTTTTACTTCCCCAAGGGCGGCGAACTTGGTTTCGAACAAATCGGCGAAGAACTTCTCGGCTTTCTCCACGTCTTCTACCAAAATGGCAATATGGTCAATCTTCTCAATCTTCATTTTGTTTGCCTCCTGTTATTTAGATTTACACTTCCCTATTATATGAGGCCAGACGTGGTCTGGCAATATCGCCTGAAAAGGGTTCTTTGAAACATGTCATATGGTGGTATAATGGGTAGCTCACGTTTGTTTCACCTCCCGGAAGCTGGAAAGAGATGCTAAGTTATGGAAGCTAAGACACAGGCAAAGGGTTTCTACGGGTGGTGGCTGCTGTTCTTCCTGTGGATTGTCTACACTATTCCGATTGGTTTCGCCTTCTACAGTCCGGTGGTGCTGTATCCATTCATGATTGGAGACATGGGATGGTCGCGTGGAGAAACAATGGTTGGATTCACTGCCATGCTGCTACTCATGGGTGTTGCCGGCCCTCTCACTGCCTGGATGATTGGCCGCTTTGGAGCCAGGCTTACTATGTCTATTGGAGGGCTGATTATCGCTGTGGCTACGTTCCTGTTGGGCCTGGCGGGTCACATCTATCCCATATACCTTGTTCTTTGCTTGTTCACTGGCTTAGGCCTATCGCTGGCCTCGATGATCCCGGTCCAGACAGTAGTCATCTCGTGGTTTAGTGGCCGCCGTGCCCTGGCTCTGGGCCTGGTCTTGGGTGGTGGGGCTATTGGCGGCTTCCTGGCCCCTCAGCTCATCAGCGCCGTTGTCCAGGGTGCGGGTGGGAACTGGCGCATTGGCTGGTTCATCATCGCCGTTGCATCAATAATAGGAGCGGCGGTGGTTATGTTGGCGGTGCGTAACCGGCCGGCTGACATGGGTCAGCATCCCGATGGGTTGAGCCCGGATGAGACAAAGGCAGCGGCAGCTGGTGGGGGCCGGGTGGCCCGAACTCACCGCACCCCCGTTGGCTGGACGGCACGCGGTGCTCTAAGGACGCCCGCCTTTTGGCTTCTGATTATGGCTGTGGCGGGCAGCTTCTTCCTCTGGCAGATAATCAATAGCCAGGGTCCCCTTCATTTGCAAGACCGGGGGTTCGACCCGTCTATGGCAGCCTTCTTCTATAGCCTGGCCATTGGACTGAGTATTGTGGGGCGTTTTACCATCGCCGCTTTGGGTGATATTATTGAGCCCCGCTTTCTGTTTGCCTCTGCCGCTCTCTGCGTCGTTCTGGGAAGCGTTCTGTTCTGGTTTGTCTCGCCTGCTGCCACGTGGACTGCTTATCTATATCCCTTGCTGGGTGGTTTTGGCTTTGGAGCCGTCTATATCTGTATCCCTACCATTACCGGCAATTACTGGGGGCCTGAGGCTTTTCCGGCGATTAGCGGACTGATTTCGCCCCTTGTGATGCTGGTTCAAGCCGGAGCTGCTCCTCTTGCCGGGTTTCTCTATGACCTCCAGGGTACCTATTTCACTGTTCTGATCATTGCGTGGGTAATGGCAGCCGTTGGCTTTGCGGCGATTCTTCTGTGCAAGCCGCCGAGGCTAAAGGAGGAGCTAAAGATAACAGCCGGCTCAGTCTAGATAACTGCTTCAACTGGTAGTAGAATATCACGGTAGTAGAAGGTGCTCCAGTGCAAGAGTCAGGTGACGTCGGACGACTCCATTGAGTGGAAGCTCAGAAGGAGGAAAGCAAATTATGAAAGTGCTGGCATTCAATTCGAGCCCCAGGATGGACAAGGGCAATACGGCCCTCATCTTGAATCCCTTCCTTGATGGGATGAGAGAGGCAGGGGCAGCGGTTGAGCTTTTCTACACCAAGAAGCTCAACATCAATCCCTGCCAGGGTTGCTTTACCTGTTGGCTTAAGACACCGGGCGTGTGCTTCCAGAAGGACGACATGCAGATGCTTCATCCCAAGCTGCGAGAGGCGGATATCACGGTGTTGGCCACGCCACTCTACGTGGATGGCATGACTGGATCGATGAAGAACCTGCTGGACCGACTGATACCACTGGTACAGCCGTTCATCGAGCTGCGCGATGGTCACTGTCGCCACCCCTTGCGGGAGGGGCGCAAGTCTGGCAAGGTGGTGTTGGTCTCCAACGCTGGCTTTTGGGAGATGGACAACTTCGACCCGCTGCTTGTTCACATGAAGGCAATCTGTAAGAACATGGGGACGGAGTTCGCTGGGGCGCTGTTGCGGCCTCATGGGGAGATACTGAAGCCTTTGATGGAGATGGACAGGTCACCAGATGACGTCTTTGAAGCGGCGCGAGAGGCCGGACGCCAGCTTGTGGAGGAAGGTAAGATGTCCCCTGAGACTCTCAGCATCGTCAGCCGTGAACTGGCGCCGCGGGAGAGCTACCTTCGAGGCGCTAACCGGGTATTCCAGCAGGCCTTGGACGCGCTGGAGAAGCCAGTGGCGATAGAGAAGTAGCTATAGTCAAGAAGACGGCCTGCTGGGTATTGTGACCAGGCACCCCGCAGTCCATCAGTCGACCAGTTCATTCAGGCCAGTGTAGCTGTCAGGCTGGCGCTGGAGTTGGTAATCGAGTTCCCCTATGGTTACCTCGGCGGTGGAGAACACCGTCGCCTCGGCGAGATGACCTCCCCTGCAGGTATCCTGCCCCGAAAGTTGGACGTGTATATGGAGGACGGGGCTATCGTCCTTAAGAGCCACCGACCCTTGAGCGCAGACAATCTCCAGTGGGCCGGGATAATTTACGCTGTCGTATTTGCCGGGGAGCTCCATCAGGAAGTTGAGTCGTGCGCTCTTCAGCGAGCCAATGATGCCGATAACCACACCCGATGAGATGCCATGTTCCTGGCAGTAGCGCGCTATCTCACCGAGCAATTCCTGCCCCGGTTTAACTCGGAATACATGTACCTTCTTGAACAACCGGTCGTCTCCTCTCCAGGTTCCTGGGCAACATCTTAGCACACAGGCTGAACCGGTCGCTACTGATGTCTGTAGCCTCGCCCGGGCGAAAGAACTATCATAACGGTTACCTCTTGCTTTGTAAATGCCTAGTCTCTTAAGTCCTGCTTTGTCTAGCAGATTAGTACTAAGTCACTCAGCCTGGCCTTCTGCCAGTGAAGGAAAGGGGAGTTATCGAGACAAATGTATAGTGCGAGGCTTCAGCCTCGCCTGAGGCGACTTTGAAAGCCCGCACTACGTTTGGCAGCAAGATTCCTTGGTGGTCCTCCCTCCCCCCGCAGGAGTTGGGGGAGAGAACTCACTCTCACCTTCGCCCTCTCTTATCGCTACGCTCCAAGCTCTGAATCCCAAGAACTAAGCGAATGTTGCATTTTTTCATTTTGTTCAAACCGGGACATAGGTGACCTCATCCCCTTTGTGCTGCTAGCGGAGATTGCTTAACTTTAGCGGCTTGTAAGTCACTAGCTTGGGCTGTCCGCAGGGAGGATTAGATAGCCCTCGACAGGAGACGTGGCAGTTGGCGGTGCACCCAGGAATAGGCTGGAATTTGCCGCTGAGTTGCTTCCTGGCAAAGGGGAGAGGCAGCCCCTCGCAATGCGGGATTCCTTCTGAATCGCTTTCTTCAGCGGCGAGTTCCTGGCAGGTGGCGTAGGTCATGCCTCTGGCTTCTACCAGTTCTCTTACCTTGTGATGGAAGTCAAGCCTTAAGTCCTTGCGCAGCAGGTAGCCTTGACCCGCCCCGCCCAGCTCGTACGTATATTCGCTTTGGAACTTCTTGGCAGCCGGCGGCGAGTGTGCCTGGATGACTTTGAATACGCGTTGAAATGTGCTCTCGCCGGTGCCACCGGCAGCTCGGGCAGGTTTTTTGGACAACCTGCCGGTGCTGGAGATGATGTGCCTGACGCCGGCTGCAGCAAAGGCATCAATCAGGTCAGCTATCCTGTCGAACCAGGCTTCAGCGTGTAGAGCCTGGAAGAGGTGGATAAAGACCGGGTCTAAACGAGCCACCGTGTGGATGCCCAGTCGGGAGAGTTTTTGCAGCGCTGCCAGCCTAGCATTGAAGGGTGGTGCCTGTGGGGATAGAAGCTGGAGAATTTCAGGGGTTGCCTCAATAGTGATGGCGACAAGCTTGAGCTCATAGGCGGCGAAGCCAGGTATTTCCAGCAGAAAAGACGGGTTGCCCTTGGTAGTAATAAAAAATGACACGCCGTAATTCATAAGAAGTTGAACCAACCTCTTTACCTCCGACTGCAATTCAGGGATATCCTGGCACGGGTCAGAGACGTTGGATAGTGAGACAGGAGGGCACAGAGCAAGCTTCCTCAGGTCCTTTTCTACCAGCTCAGGCAGGTTGTTGTAAACCAGGGTGTCTTCCGAATAGTCAGAATAAATAGCCTCTCTGGCATAGCAGTAGAGGCAGTGGTGAAGGCAATGGCTTGGTCCGGGCGGAGTGACGTTAATAATCCAGCAGTGGAAACACTTCCGCTTTGGACTCGAATAGGGGAAGTCGTGAAAGGTGGAACCTTTCTTGCCTATTAGTCTTATTGGTGACATCGCCCCTTTCTATTTGCGCGGTGATTCTAGAGCCTCAAAGCCCTTGTTGCTTATACTGCTGGGCCAGCTTAGTATAGATCTCTGCACCGGCTTTTAGCTCGGCCAGTTGTTCTGGCGATAGCTGGCCCTTTATCCGGGCTGGCACACCGATAGCCAACGACCTGTCTGGTATCTTTGCTTCTGGTGTAACCAGAGAACCGGCGCCAATGATGCAGAGGTCGCCGATCTGGGCGCCGTCGAGGATGGTGGCATTATTGCCGACCAAGACATTGCTGCCAATCCTGTGGCAGTGGATAACGGCTCCGTGTCCGATAATTACGCCATTCCCAATGGTGACGTCAGTTCCGCTATGCACAACACAATTATCTTCAATGCTGGTGTTGTGTCCGATCGTTGTTTTGCCAAAATCCGCCCTGATGACCGCTCCCGGCCAGATATTGGAGTTTTCGCCGATTTCGACATCTCCGATGACGTAGGCGGTTTCGCTAACAAATGCGGATGGTGCAACTTTGGGGCTCTTGCCGTTGAAATCTCTGATCATCTTTCGACTCCTTATTCAAAACTCGATTCGTTTCTCGATATGGTGTTTTTGGCCTGTCTTGTTGTTTACCATACATAGTGGAACCTTTCGAGGTCGCCTTAAGCGAGGCTAGGTTGCTTCGGCTTCGTCTCGCAATGACATTCCTCGCACTACATGATGGCACTCGCCAGCAATGTAGGGACAGACCTTCAGAGCTTGTCCTGAGCTCAGCGAAGGATCTCTCCACCACCCCATCCCTACATTTGTCGCCTCTCCCTTGATGGGATAGGATTGAGGTGAGGGTGAACAAAAATCAAAAAACAAAGAGTAACAGTAGGGGCAATTCATGAATTGCCCCTACTTTGAGACCCTTCGCTGCGCTCAGGGTGACAGTGATAACACGGGCGCGTGTAAAGACTCGTGTCTGCCTTTGCGTTTTCAGGTGGCTTGAGGCGAGGCTGAAGCCTCGCACTACATGTTAACACACTTGCGAAGAATGTCCGTCACCCCAGCCCTCGGACGGGTCTGAAGACCCATCCCTACTTCTGCATTTTCCTCCTCTGGCGCTTACGGCGGCGCCGAGGGCGGTGATGATTTGGGGTTGGGGAGGCACCAGTAGCTGGATGTTCAGCTCATGCTCTATGGTCGTGA
>JACNFS010000045.1:0-2861 GCA_014384515.1 Dehalococcoidia bacterium
GAGCATCCGCTCTAGGCGTGATTGGAGCTGATGCCGCAATCTACCCAAGATAAAGGATGAGAATCTATTTTCGTAGCAATGACATGGAGTTGTCTTTGCGAGAAGCCTAAGCGACGAAGCAATCTCGGAGGAAGGGGGCAACTATTAGATTGCTTCGCTTCGCTCGCAATGACAGGATAGGGAGGGTACAGAATGACAGCGGCGAAGCGCTCGGAATCGTAGGCAGGGCTGCCAAACACTCTCAGTTTACTTTCCCTTCCCCACTCACCGACCTGGAGACGCCAAAAGCGATAGCACCAGCAAGTAGAGCCTGCAGAATCACAGCCCCAAAACCAAACAGAGCTGCATCGTAGAAGAATCCTCCCGGGAACAACATAATCAGGTAGTCCTTGGCCGGATCAAGTATCCAGAATTCATTGGAAAAGCTGACCAAATGGAAAAGAAGAAAAAGCTGGTCAAAGCCAAACACGGCCCAAAAAGCCAGGAGAAGCACCAGACCCAACGTAGCCAGGCTTCCCCATAATACGCCCTTGACCAATATCCGCCACTTATCCTTCAACCATAACAACAGCACGAGAGCGCAGATGACCACAACACTTAAAGCTCCTCTCTGAACCCAGTAGTCCAACTGAATCAAGGCTCTTACGTCCTGAAGATGAACTAGCTCCCGCTCATTGAACACGTCGAACTCTTCTCCTCCCTTAACGACCGTCACCTGAGCTGAGTCTACCTTCAAATTGAAGTAATCGATCAAATGCTGGGCTATTCTCCTCAGCTCCAGCTCATCTATGCCAGTCGCTTGGCTTATTTGATATTTGTCGAAGCCATATTCATAAAGCCTAATCTCACTGACTCCCCAGCGAATATTGGCAGTCATAATCAACAGGGGCAAGCAAAATACAATTAGCCAGAAGGCAATACTCCGAGCGATTTTCATTGCCACTCCCCTAGGGTCAAAACCGATAATAGCCATTAAGTCTCTAAAGTGTCAACTTTTTTGAAATCACCCTAAGGCCTCAACAATGCTCCGCAGAGGCTTTATGCTATAATTTGAAAACAAGCCTAATGTTTACCCACCTTCACGTTCACACCGAGTATAGCTTGCTTGATGGTTTGTGCCGCATTTCTCACCTTATTTCCAAAGCCAAAGACCTGGGTATGAGCAGCCTTGCGATCACGGACCATGGAAGCATGCACGGTGTCATCGATTTCTACACAGAGGCCAAGACCGCGGGCATAAAGCCGATTATTGGCTGCGAAGTCTATGTAGCTGAAACAAACCGCCACAGTCGAAGTGCCAGCGATAGGAATCCATATCATCTAACCTTACTCGCCAAGAACCAGCAGGGCTATCATAACTTAGTTCAGCTAGTCACCAAAGCCCACCTCGAAGGCTTCTACTACAAACCAAGGGTAGATAAGGAGCTTCTGGCCGATTACCATGAAGGGCTCGTCGCCCTGTCCGGCTGTGCCCATGGAGAACTGCCTCGCCTCATTTTGGAAGGTCGCCTCGAAGACGCTACTACGCAAGCTTTGTGGTATAAGGAAGTGTTCAGCGATTATTACCTAGAAATCCAGAGGCACCCCATGCCCGAGCTTGAGCAGATTAACAAAGGACTGGCCTCTCTGTCTTCTAAGGTGAACATCCCAGTAGTTGCTACCAGTGATGTCCACTACATCAATAAAGAAGACGCCTCTACTCACGAGCTTCTCCTTTGTATTCAAACCAACACCTCTATCTACGACGAAAAACGTCTAAAGATGGCTGGTGATTTCTTCTACCTCAAAAGCCCTGAAGAAATGGCCGACCTATTTGCTGACCTGCCCCAGGCTCTGGATAACAGCCAAGAAATTGCTGACATGTGCCAACTGGAACTGGAGTTCGGCAAGCTTCATTTTCCCCAGGTAAATCCACCACAAGGCAAAACAGCTGACGATTATCTGGCTGAGCTGTGCTGGCAAGGATTGAAGCAACGCTATCCCTCACCTACCTCACAAATCGAAGAGCGGCTGGTCTACGAACTAGAAGTTATTCGGAAAACGCAATTCGCTGACTATTTTCTCGTTGTCTGGGACCTCGTTTCCTTCGCCAGAAAACAAAACATCCTCTTCGGCGTTCGCGGCAGCGCTGCTGCCAGTCTAGCCCTCTACTGCCTTGGCATCACCAGCATAGACCCATTAGCCAACAAGTTAGTTTTCGAACGCTTCCTAAACGTGGAACGACGCGAGCCGCCAGACATCGACCTTGATTTCCAGGATGACCGTCGTGCTGAGATGATAGCTTATGTCACCCAGCAATATGGTGCCGACCACGTAGCCCAGATTATTACCTTTGGTACTCTAGGCGCCAGAGCCGCTCTCAGGGACGTAGGCAGAGCCCTGGGTATGCCGTACAGCGAGGTAGACAGAGTAGCCCGCCTGGTTCCATCCAGGCCAAATATGACCCTCGACCAAGCTCTAGCCGAGAATAAAGAACTTTATGACGTTTACCATGAAGACAACACAGCGCAGAACTTGATTGATACTGCCAAGAAGCTAGAAGGAACAGCACGGCACGCAAGTACTCATGCCGCTGGAGTAGTCATATCCAGAGAGCCTCTGATCCAGCATCTGCCACTGCAGCGCGCCAGCAAAGACAACCAGGAGGCTACACCAATGACTCAGTTCTCCATGGAAAGCGTTGCCCGCCTCGGGCTGCTCAAGCTGGATTTGTTGGGGCTTGCCAACCTCACCCTCCTGGCCGAAGCCAAAGAAATCATCGCCAAAGACCGTGACATCTGCATAGATTTGCAGAATATTCCGCCAGATGACCCGGCAACCTTTGAGTTACTCGCCTCCGGGGAAACCGGCGGCATCTTCCA
>JACNFS010000045.1:3049-7319 GCA_014384515.1 Dehalococcoidia bacterium
GGCATTGAGCCTATACGCTATCCTCATCCCGCTGTCGAGGAGATTCTGAAGGAAACTCACGGCGTCATTGTCTATCAAGACCAAGTACTCCTTATCGTTCAGGCTTTAGCTGGCTATAGCTTGGGACAAGCCGACATTTTCCGCAAAGCCATGGGAAAGAAAATACCCAAGGTGATGAAGAAAGAGCGGCAGAATTTCATGAACGGTGCCAGGGAGAAAGGAATATCCGCCGAAGTAGCCTCCGAAATCTTCGCTCTAATCGAACCTTTCGCTGGCTATGCCTTCAACAAAGCCCATAGTGTGAGCTACGCCCTCATCGCCTATCAAACCGCCTACCTCAAAGCCAACTACCCTGTCGAGTACATGACCGCCTTCCTGAATACCTACGCTGACCATTCAGAAAGACTGAGCTCAGCCATTGCCGAATGCCGTCGCCTGGGCATTCCAGTACTACCCCCCGACATAAACAGGAGCCAAACCAGTTTTGCAATCGAGAAACAAGATGGGAAGGCAGCCATCCGATTTAGCTTAACAGCTATCAAGAATGTTGGTCGCGCAGCAATTGAGCCCATCATATCAGCCCGCCAACAAGGAGGCACTTTTCAATCAATTGAAGACTTCTGTCGGCGTGCTGATTTGCGTAGCATCAACAAAAAAGTCCTGGAAAGCCTTATCAAAGCTGGAGCTATCGATTGTCTAGCCCCACGTGAGGTGCTCCTCCAGGCTATCGACCGCATCATATCCTTAGCTCAGCGGGAGCACCGCTTAAGAGAATCAGGACAAGCCACCATGTTCGACCTCTGGGGTGACACTGTGTCTCCGCCACTTCCCCAGTTGAATTTGGAAAGCGCCGAATCGTCTCTCAAACAGAAACTCGACTGGGAAAGAGAGCTATTGGGCGTGTATTTCTCCGAGCATCCTCTTGCTTCGGTTGCTCCCAAATTGCGTAACGCCACTACTGCGCTCTGTGGTGAAATCAACGCCCAAATGGTCGGACAGAAAGTAATAATCGCCGGAATGGTAACCGCCGTACGCCAACTCCACACCCGAGATAGTCGCCCCTTTGTCATCGCCACTCTGGAAGACCTTGACGGCACCGTCGAAGTTGCCGCCTGGTCTGAGGTGTATAACCACACCAAAGACCTATGGCAAGAAGGCAAAATCCTTTTAGTAGAAGGCGCGGTGAAGGTAAGAAATGACCGAGTAAGCGTCAATTGCTACCGAGTGCGTCAATACCAACCCAGCAGTGACGAAACCGAGGAGACTGAGCCAGCTACCCAGCCTCCCCTGCGGCGAACGCTAATAATCAGCATCAGCCAGACTGACAAAGCCGAGGAGGATGCAGGACGGCTCCATCAGGTCAGGGAGGTCCTCAGCCGCTATCCAGGACAAGACACTGTCCAGCTTACCATAGTCAGCACCGAAGAGACAGTTAACTTGGAACTGCCAAACACAACCAGCTACTGCCCAGAATTGGCGCAGGAAATAAATAGCATACTGGGAGACAATAGCTTAAGGCTAGAAGAAGTTGTGCAGGCCAGCTAGGTCATACTATACAACTGACTATCCCGACCCCCAACATCCCCGGCAAGTAATCCAGATATGGACTATTGCGAGTCGACAGTCTTATCTAGGGGAACAGACACTGTCACTACCATGCGAATGGTCTCTCCGTCCACCATGGATAGAAGTCGGGCATATCAGCACTGGGTTTCATGGTGAAATTAGCCGGTCTTTTTTCCAGAAATGACGTGATGCCTTCACGTGCATCTGCTTGTTGAAAAGTCCATTCGACACCTTTTGACTCGATTTTGTGGGCTTCCATGGGGTGGTCAGCACCTACCATCTTCCACAGAAGCTGACGGCAAAGAGCAACAGATATGGCTGAAGTATTCTGGGCGATCTCCAGGGCAATTTCCCGTGCCCGAGGAATCAAAGCGTCCGGTGGTAACACTTCAGTCACCAGTCCATGAGCAAGTGCCTCTTGAGCTCCGAATACTCTGCCGGTGAGTATCCACTCCGCAGCTTTGCCCATACCCACGATACGAGGCAGAAACCAATGGCTGGCTCCTTCGGCAACGATGCCCCGTCTGGTGAAAACGAAACCCATCCTGGCATTTTCAGATGCTAATCGGATATCCATCGCCAGTGTCATAGTAATTCCCACTCCCGCAGCCGGCCCGTTAATGGCGGCAATTACAGGCTTTTTCAGGTCGTAGATTGGCAAAGTGAGACGTCCGGCAAGCTCTCTATGCTCTTCAACGTCATCGGAGGCTTCTCCCGGACGCCGTTCTGAGGTGACACCATCAGGACTCAAGTCGGCCCCGGCACAGAAAGCACGGCCGGCGCCTGTCACAATCACAACTCTCACGTCGTCATCTGCGTCAGCCCTACCGAAAGCGTCGATGAGTTCATTACACATGGTAAGAGTGTAAGCATTCAGCCTCTCGGGTCTATTGAGCGTTATAGTCAGAACTCGGTCGGATATCTCGTACATTATCTGTGTGTATTCCATGAGTTCCCCTTTCATAACTTGCTTGCGGTGTACAGGCGAGGTAAATATCTCGGGAAAAACCCCTTTCAGAAGGCTGCTTGACGCATAGTGTACTGTGTCTGTCTGTAGCTTGTCAAAATATGGCGGCCCCAGTCACGTTATTCAGGGTCGCTATGTTGTCGTCCATGGCCGAGCTCACAAAAAGAGTATGCCTCCCTTTTTTCGTACTGAGAAAACGAGCAGAGCAGATTACATCTTTCCACCGCACCGACTCAAACAACCTTGAACAAGTCGCACCGGTTACTTTCTTCTGCTTCTGGGCCAGCATTCTCATGCAAGAAATAGACGATAAGTCATGCTTCTTTATGCATGAGCCTTTTCCAAACGGAGTAAGTATTTCTTCGTTTCCACACCACCGCCAAAACCAACTAGACCGCCATCGCTGCCAATTACTCGATGGCACGGGACTACAATCGGTACTGGATTTCTACCCAGGGCTTGTCCTACAGCCCTGGCTGCCTTAGGCAAACCTAACTGACTGGCCACCCAGACATAACTTCTGGTCTCACCATAAGGGATGGCGCGGGTTATCTGCCACACGCTTTGCTGAAAACGGGTTGTCCCAGCCAAATCCAACTCGTCAGGAAAATCCACCGGTTCCGCCTCCAAATAACGCTTGAGCCTCTGAGGCAAATCGCCAAAAGAAGCAAAATCACGACTTTCAAAGGGATACTCCCGGCCTCCAACTTGGCTAACCACCGCCTCCTTCGATTCCTGGGGCAAGATGACCCTTCTCAGCCCGTCGGGCGAACCAACAACCCCCATCCAGCCTAAACAGGTATCAAACAAAATGAAGCTCAACTCACTGCTCTCTTTCTACAATGACAAATAAGCCGCTTCACATAAGAGTGTTTAGTTATCACCCTGAGCGATAGCGAAGGGTCTCTAGGTCGAAATGTAAAAGTTAAAGACAAAAATGCAAAGTGACAGATTAAAATTCAAAAAGCAACCTATGGGTTGGCTCTAAAGGACGAGAAATAGTATTTACATTTTTATTTGTCATTTTAACTTTTAGCTTTTGAGTTTTAAGTTAGCGACAGCGAAGGGCTCAGAATGACGGGTAGGATTGCTAAGCAATCTCCTCACATCTGGCCAGCGCTTTCAGCCAACATTGCGCTATAAGCTCGGTAGGTCCCGGAATCGTAGAGAACAAAGAAGACCTCCTTCAACGAAGTCGGCACGTCACGCAAGAAAGCAATTACTGTGCTCAGAGCTACCTTCGCTGCTTCAGCCACCGGATAGCTATATACGCCAGTGCTTATGGATGGAAAGGAGAGGCTTTTCAACTTATAATCACTAGCTAGCTGCAAACACTCACGGTAAGCACTAGCCAGAAGCTCAGCCTCACCTCGGCCACCACCACGCCACACCGGGCCTACAGTGTGAATCACATGTTTCGCCGGAAGATTGCCTCCGGTAGTTATCACTGCCTTGCCTGCATCCAAGCGCCCTATTCGAGATACAATCTGCCGACACTCCTCCAGGATGGCCGGACCACCAGCCCGATGAATAGCTCCATCCACACCACCCCCACCCATCAAGCTGGAATTGGCAGCATTCACAATAGCCTCGGTTGCCTGCCGAGTGATGTCACCTTCAAGCAAGCCAAGGTTTACTTTTCCTATGATTATTTCAGCAACTTCACCCATGCTTACCTCCACTAGAAGTCTCAGCCCAACCCCGGTTCAATTAGTCCATAATCCCCGTTCTTGCGCC
>JACNFS010000054.1 GCA_014384515.1 Dehalococcoidia bacterium
ACCGCCAGGTGATTTGCGTCACCCATCTCCCACAAATCGCTGCTTTCGGCGATGCCCACTACAACGTGCACAAGGACGGCTCCGGCACTCGAACTGTAAGCATGCTCAACACCCTTCAAGGCGAGTCTCGGATTGCGGAACTCGCCGTTATGCTTGGCGGTCCTCAATATACTGAAACCTCCCTGAACGACGCCCGCGAACTCATGCAAAAAGCGGAGACCTGGAAAGAATCCCGCCGCAAAGAAACCTGAGCATCCTCAGCCCCGCCGCGGTCCTCGCCGAGAAGACGTGGTTCTTGACCAGCATGTGGTTCTCTTCCTTTCCTTTTCGTTTCCATACATATCATGGCTCGTTTCCGGGCCCGCGCGAGCCCCTTCCTGATGTAATGCTGAGGTTTTTCGGATTCTTTCCTAGGAGTCCAAGATCACTTTGCAGACTATTATCAGGTATGATAGGCTTCCATTAAGCGAGGTGTATTCTATGGATGAAAAGCAAATATCTAAAGTAATAAAACGTGCCGAAATAGAGAGCTCATTGAAAGCAGAGTGCCTTAGCACAATACCAGCACGAGTAGACCGCTACATGGAGCTTGACGTTCCTGTATTAAGGCCAAATCATCATTTTGCTCTGGTTACTGCTGAGTGCGTCCTACTTTACCGCGATGGCTATTTCTTTGCTTGCATATCCTTATGCCAAGCGGTAGCTGAAGCTGTAGTCCGTCTACTATGTGAAAGGAATGGAGAGAGAATCCACAAGTTTAGGAAGGGTGTTGGTAAACTTAAAGAACTCAAGGATGAGGTCCCCCAAGACTGGATACATGGACTCCAAGAAATCTGGAGAGATCGCAATCATTATCATCATCTCAATCCTGAGGTTCAAACAGAAAAAAGAAAACTCAAGAAGATTGCCAAAGGTAAGCTGGACGCACTTTTCGATATGGAAAGGGGAGTGTTTGCTTTTGACTTAGTTGGGGGTGCTGTTAGGCCCAAGCACCCTAAATACTGGGACGAACCTCAGAATGGGGCTTTGAATGTATTTCTAACGATTGAGCCATAATCCATTTTCCCCCGCGCGAGTCGCCCGCCTACGGGTGACCGCTCTAAAGGTACAAACCTTCAGTACTGGCACGTCCATACTCTCTCCATTCACATAGAGTCTTGCGTTTGAAAAACTCATAGCGCCCCGGCCGTATACATGTTTTCCATGAATTAGTATGCATAGTCAATCGTCTCACCAAGCTATTGTAGCCTGGTGGCGAGATTCCAAACCAAGGACGTGACCCCTCAACGGATAAGCGACTATTTGTTGAAGAAGAATTCGAAATCTCCAGAGCAGCAGCCTTTTTCATGCATGATACATCTTTCAATTTTCGGATGAGTGTTGACCTTAATTCCCAAAGTCTGAAACCAGCATTCAATTCTATAGATTACACCACATTCGTACTCCCCTATAAGTCCCGCTCGCTTCATGCCTTTGTAAGCGAAGCATTCTTGGTTCTGCCACTCCCAATGCAAAACATTTCTTGAAGGAACGCTAGTATGGAATTTGCTAAAAACTGAATATGGCAAGATTAGTTGCATCCCTTCACGTATGAACTTTTTGACTTCATCAAAGGTTTCTATCTGTTTTTCTATACCTAGAATCTTCCTCAATCTTTCCGCTTCAATCACAGACATGGATTTTATCGCCATCCTATTCAACTTGTTGGCTGTGTCAATACCAAGTTCTCTTGACGTATTGAAGAACCACATTCCATCATGCGTCAGCCATCCGCTACCCAGCAAATCCCGTATTTCATCCTTCTTGATGCTGTTCAGTGTCCTCATGTCTAATCCCTCTTCTTGAAGTTTCGCCGTTCACAACTGTTCATTTTACCAAATACTCCCACAGGCTTCCTAGGGTAGCTGTGTCAGTCTTGCTGGGCTCTCGTAGCCCCCCAGCTCAAGCCCCAGGCACCTTGGCGCGTGAGTTAACTCACAGGAATAAGTTCACCCTCACCTTATTCCTCCCCCATTTCGGAGAAATCCTAAATCCTAATTTCTAAACTCTAAACAAACGCGCATGGGCAGATGCCCACCAACGAATCATCAACATAGGGGTAGCCTAGAGCATCGGCTCTAGGCGTGATTGGAGCTGGTGCTCCAATCCACCCGCGGCAGACCACGAGAATCTATTTTCGGAATAAATTCCGAATACAAATATCCGAAGTTCAGGGTTTGGGGATTGGTATTCTTATTTCTAGGGGAAAGGTTTTTTGGCGAAACCATGCCACCTGCACAATTCGTGTTGAGCACCTGAGGGCTGGGACAAAGGGATTTGGAGGTGCGACAGCATTGGGCTGCTGCGGGAGCAGTTCTAGCTTGTTAAATGCCTTGACGACCAGCCAACAGGTGGTTTAACATGCACACGGTAGCTACTATGGGAAATCCCGGGTATATCATCTCAGGAGGGGAGTCATGGTAGAAGGAAATGGGTCACAGGCGCAGGGTCCTGTGCGCCCCGACGAGATCCTTGACATGGCCGGCTCTTTCTGGGTATCGGCCATTTTGAAAGCTGGCATTGAATTAGATGTTTTTACAACAATTGCAGCCGGCAATGATACTGTTGAGAAAGTGGCTTCCTCAATTAAGGCAAGTGAGCGTGGCGTCCGAATTCTACTCGATGCCCTTTGCGCACGTAGAATAATTTCAAAAGCAGAGGGCAAATATCTCCTAACCTCAGCAACGGATCAGTTCTTAGTAAAGGGCAAGGACTCCTACATGGGATATGCTGCCTTTAGCGTCCTAAGGGACTGGGATGCCCTGGGCAGGATTGCTGAGGCAGTGAAGAAAGGCGCGCCGATTGCCGATGTGTATGGTGCTCAGTCAGAAGCATGGGAGGAAGTGAGCCTAGGCTTAGTGCCGTCAGGATTGGCTACCGCCTCCATTATCGGTGATATCTTGGGAATTAGCGCCAAAATGCAGCCCGGGGTCAAAGTGCTGGATCTGGCGTGTGGTTCTGGAGTGTATGGTTATGTCCTACTGCAACGTGACGCCAAGGCAACCGTTACTGTTATTGACTGGCAAAACGTGCTAAAGGTGGCTCACAAAGTTGCCCACGATATGGGTGTAGCTGGGCGTGTCACTTATAAACCGGGTGATATATTGAGCATCGATTACGGGGAGGACGAGTTTGATATTGCCATCGCCAGCAACATCTTGCAGGCTTTCGCCCCAGAAACCAATAAGACCATCCTCAGCAAGATATGCAAAGCCCTCAAGTACGGGGGTACCCTGGTGATTAATGACCTCGTTCCTGATGAAGAAAGGTGCAAGGCGCGCGGGGCTCTTAGCTTTGCAGTGTATATGCTGGTCGTTAGTACAGGCGGAGATGCCTATACCCTTTCCGAATTTGAGAGCTGGCTAAAGGACACCGGGTTTGACAACGTGGTCGAGCACAGGATTCGTGGAGCAACAACCATCATCACAGCAGCCAAGAAACCTCTTGCACTGCCAGCAGGTGAAGGCGGCGCCAAATGGGGATTGAAGCCCAGCAGCCCTTGAGCAGCGCATCGCCCTGGGTGCTCCCAAGGCAATCAGGCCATGAATTCGGTTTCGGCCTCTCCTTTTTGCTGGATAGCTGCTCGTGCCGCCACAAGTTTAGCTACGGGTACCCTGAATGGGCTACAACTCACGTAGTCAACATTTATTCCATTGAAGAATTGAATTGATCTCGGTTCCCCGGCCTGCTCACCACAAACACCGATCTCAAGGTCTTTCCTGGCTCGCCGTGCCCAGAATATCGCCGTTTGCATTAGCCTGCCTACTCCCTTGACATCTATTACTTCAAAGGGATTGTCTTCAAGGATACCAATTTGCCGGTAGGTGGACAGGAACTTCTTCTCGACGTCCTCTCTGCTGAAAGAATACACAGCCTGGGTGAGATCATTGGTACCAAATGAGAAGAAGTCTGCCACCTCGGCTAGCTTGCCGGCTCGCATGCAGGCGCGGACTGTTTCCATCATAGTGCCAACTTTCAAGGTGGAACCTTCGAAACAGTTCTTCTTTATCAGCAGTAGTTCCTGCAATGTGATGACCTGCGGTATCATGACAGAGACATCGGCCGGTACTTCAGCCCTGGCCGCTTCTATCGCTTCAACCTGCATTTTGTAAATCTCAGGGTCGGTTACGGCTACCCTTACGCCTCTGTGCCCAAGCATCGGGTTCACCTCCTCGAGTTCCGCTATCCTCTGCCTGGTCCGAGGGTCTAGGGTTTCTGTTTCTGGGGGCAGAAACTCGTGCAGTGGCAGGTCTAAAAGCCTGACTACAATAGGCAAGCCCTTCAGTGCCCTAAAGAGAGCCACGAAATCTTCCTTCTGAAGCTCCCGCAGGCGTTTTAATGCTGCCACCCTCTCGTTGTCGGTCTCTGCGAGTATGAATTCCCTTATGGCCGAGAGGCGCTCTGGCTCGTTGAATTGGCGCTCGGTTCGGCATAGCCCAATACCTTCAGCACCGAGCCTCCTGGCCTGCGCCACCATTTCCGGTGTGTCAGCATTGGCTCTCGTACCCAGACGCTTGAAACCATCAGCCCAGGTCATGAGTTCCTCGAACTCCTCTATCAACTGCCCTTCCTCCAGGGGCAGGGAACCCAGGTAAACGGTGCCACTGGTGCCATCCACGGTAATTTCCTGACCCTTCCTTATTATCTCTCCTCCGGCTCTAAACTCTCCCAGCTTGAGGTCTATGTCAATCTCCTCAGCTCCGCAGATGCAGGGCTTGCCCATGGCTCTGGTAACTATGGCAGCGTGGGAAGTGAGGCCGCCTCTGGATGTCAGCACGCCGTCTGCGGCTGCGATTCCCTGAATATCATCGGGGCTTGTCTCGGGACGAACCAGTATGACAGGTATGCTCTTTTTTGACAGCGTCAGTGCTTGTGCCGGGTCGAAGGCAACTCGCCCACATGCGGCACCCGGCGCTGCAGCTAATCCCTTGGCCACGGATTGACCTGACTCGGGCGATTTTATGCGCTTATGCAGTACTGATTGCAGGTCCTCGACTCTCAAGCGGCCTATAGCTTCCTCCCTGGTGATAAGTCCCTCGTGAACCATGTCAACGACTATCTTGACCGCTGCCTGGCCGCTTCTCTTGGCATTCCTGGTCTGCAGAATATATAGCTTTCCTGATTCAATAGTGAACTCAATGTCCTGCACGTCACGATAGTGGCTTTCCAAGAAGCTGACTTTTTCGTCCAGCTCAGCATAAACATCCGGCATCAGCCCTTGAAGGTCGGAGACTGGAGCAGGTGTCCTGGCTCCTGAAACCACATCTTCTCCCTGAGCCTGGTCAAGGTATTCGCCAAACAGACCTTTCTGCCCCGTGCTCGGATCGCGGGTAAATACTACGCCTGTCCCGGAAGCTGCATCCTTATTGCCGAAGACCATGGCCTGGACTATTGCCGCTGTGCCCAGGTCAGACGGAAGCTTATGTATGCGCCGGTATTCCTCAGCGCGAGGATTGCCCTGTGAGTCAAAAACACGTTTCGCTGCCGTTTTCACCGCGGCAATGTCTTTCAAGTTGAGAACGGTATCCATCATGCCTGGCATAGATATCGCGGCTGAAGAACGGACAGATAGCTGCAAATCCTTGCCCAGGCTTTTGTCCACCCGCTTTTCCAGAGCAGCTATAGCTTGCTCCATCTCTGCCTCAGGTAGATTACCGCTTCTTTTGTATTCAAAGAATGCCTCAACGGAGAGGATGAACCCAGGAGGGACTGGAAGTCCAAGCTTGGTCATGGTCACCAGATTGGCTCCCTTGTTCCCCAGAACGGCCTTGTCTTCTTCAGCGCCATCGAAAGAGTATACATAAGTCATAGTCCCACACCTCCAAGAACGAGTACCAAGTCCGTACTCGAATTATACTCCCCCCAGAACAACCCTATCAAACATGATGAAAAAACCTGTCAACTGGCAATTTTGGAGGACTTCTGGTCGCAAGACGAGAACGATCTTTTGTTAAGGCCTCAGGTGCCTGTATCAATTATTGGGCCTGCCACCGTGGTCTCGCTGAATACCGTAACCCCATATCCTACACAGCTACCGGCCATCTTGCCTCTAAACAACGACCAGCCCAAAGTGATATGATTTAGCTAAGGGTAGATTCGCATTGACCGGAGGGAACAAGCGCGGCTGGTGCCAACACAGATGCTAGTTGTGCTTGCCCCTTAGTTAGCACTATCCTTCAATAGAACCATGGGCGACTACATCGTCGGAGTGCAAAACCTGGTCAAGAGATTCGGTGCACTGGCCGCTGTGGATGGCATCAGCTTCAATGTGGCACCTGGAGAAATCTTTGGCTTCTTGGGCCCTAACGGGGCGGGGAAGACCACTACTATTAACATCCTGTGTACTCTATCCAAACCGACGTCAGGGCAAGCTACAATTGATGGCTTCGACGTGGTACGCCAGCAGAGCCAAGTGCGCCAGTCAATCGGGCTAGTTTTTCAAGACCCCAGCCTTGATGAGCGGCTCAGCGGATTACAAAACCTGCGTTTCCATGCTCTGGTGTATCACCTACCCGCCTCAGTTCGCGAGAAACGTATTGAGCAGATGCTGACGATGGTTGAGCTGTGGGAGAAGCGCCACAACGAGGTCCGTACTTATTCCGGAGGCATGAAACGTCGCCTGGAGATAGCCAGAGGACTGCTACATCATCCCAAGGTGCTATTCCTTGATGAGCCAACCCTGGGGCTGGACCCGCAGACGCGTAACCGGATATGGGAGCACATACTTGAACTGCGACGGCGGGAAGGGACGACCATTTTTCTTACTACTCACTATATGGACGAGGCCGAGAAGGCAGACCGAATAGCTATCATTGACTATGGGAAGCTCATTGCCATGGACACTCCAGAAGGGCTCAAGAGGATTGTGGGCAAGGACATCATTTGCGTGAAAACTGCGAATGACGATAGAGCTGCTGAAGAGATCAGGCTTCGCTATGGAATCGACGCTAAGCATGATAGCGATGGGCTCACCTTTGAGGTGTCCGGTGGAGAGGAATTCCTCCCCATCTTCATCAAGGAATTTGGCACCAAGATACTCAGTGTCAGCCTACGCCGCCCGACCTTAGATGACGCCTTTATGAAGCTCACCGGGCGGGAAATACGGCAGGAGGAAGTCAGTAATGAACTCAAGGAAATGGTCCGCCAGCATGGCCGCCGCATGCGGCACTAGGAGAGAA